>NZ_CP103289.1:4500000-4776279 GCF_024757985.1 Cellulomonas sp. NS3
CGGCGCGCGATCGCGTCCACCCGGCGCAGCGCCCTCGGTATCCGGTGCGGGCCCGCCATCGCCGAGACGAGCGCGGCGGCATGCGCGGCCGGCATCCCCGCAGCGGTCACGTACAACGGCCGGGTCGCGGACCCGCGCCGCACCTCGACCGCGTGGGAAGCGGCGTGGAACCGGGTCTTGGCGACCCCGACGACCGGCACACCGAGCTGCACGTCGGCGGCCACGACCAGCGCGGCGACCGCCCCGCCGGCGTCGGGGTAGTGCACGTCGCACACGCCGTACCGCCCGGGGCGCGCACCAGGATCGAGGGTCACGACGGCCTCCCTCCGGCTCGGTCCCGCCGAGGGTAAGGGAGGCGCGCTGCGCGACGGCGGTCGTGACCGGCGCCCGGCACCCGCGCTGGGACGTCAGCCGGTGCGCGTCGGGCGCCGGACGAGCTCGCCGCCGCAGTTCGGGCACGAGCCCCCGAGCTGCTCCGTGCACCCGCGGCAGAACGTGCACTCGTGGCTGCAGACCATCGCGTCGCGCGAGCCGGCCGGCAGCCCCGCCCCGCAGCGCTCGCACGCCGGTCGCATCTCCATGGCCGCGTCCCACCTCCCGCCCGCGCGGCACCCAGCGCACCGCGACGCCCCAGCCTGGTCGCGGCGCACGGCCCCGACCAGCAGCAGCACCGCCACGGAACGTCGACCCTCCGCCGGGCGAGCGGCTGTCCGGGGCCCCGCGCGGCGTGGTTCGAGGCGGTGCTGCGGGTCCTGGACGGCCGCTGAGGTGTCCGTCCGCGCCCAGCGCCGGTGCGCGGCGATGGTCAGCGTTCCGCCGGCGGACCGGCCGCGGCCGGGCCCGGCGGTGTGCCGGGCCCGGCCGTCGCTCAGTCGTCGCGGTCCCAGGGCGCCGTCTCGTCGAGCTTCGCGTAGTACTTCGCGAGGTGGCTCTTGACGCGGTCGACGTCCTTGGCCGGCAGGTCGACGCCGCCGCGCGATCCCTGCATCACGGCCGCCGCGGCGAACACCCCGCGCGGGACCGCCACGAGCTTCCCGCCGACGACGTCCGCGACGAGCAGCTTGTACGACCCGAAGTTCTCCTTCGCGTCGGCGTCGTACCAGACGTGCGCGTCGCGGTACCGCTCGTTCGGCTCGTCGTCGGCCTTCGCCCACGCGCGCACGCGCTTCTCGGCCGCCGCGCCGTCCCACTCGCGGTCGCGGTCGG
Organism: Cellulomonas sp. NS3; assembly: GCF_024757985.1. Lineage (NCBI taxonomy): Bacteria > Bacillati > Actinomycetota > Actinomycetes > Micrococcales > Cellulomonadaceae > Cellulomonas > Cellulomonas sp. NS3. Next base: position 4,501,207 of record NZ_CP103289.1, read on the forward strand.
CGAGCGGCAGGTCCCCGAACGCGGTCACCGCCACGGCTCAGCCCTCCGACGGAGCCGCGGAGCGCAGGCGGTCGAGCAGCGGCCCGGCGGCGGTGTCGAGGAACTCCTGCTGCTTCTCGTCGCCGACCTGCACGAGCGCGATGTCGGTGAAGCCGGCCTCCCAGTACGCGGAGACGGCCTCGACGATCTTGTCGAGGTCCGGGCCGCAGGGGATCTGCTCGGCGACGTCCTCGGGCCGGGCGAACTGGCTCGCCGCGTCGAACGCCTCGGTCGTCGGGAGGTCCGCGTTGACCTTCCAGCCACCTGCGAACCAGCGGAACTGCTGGTGCGCGCGCGTGACGGCGGCCTCCTCGTCGGTGTCCCAGCTGATCGGGATCTGCCCGATCTTGCGCGGCTTCGGCTCACCGGGCTCGACCGGGCCGTGCGCCTGGTCCCACGCGTCGAACGCCTCGGTGTCGGGCTCGGTCGCGATGAGGTGGTCCGCGAGCGGCGCGAACCGCGAGATCGACTGGGCACCGGAGACCGCGATGCCGATCTCGACGGGCCGCTCGGGCAGGTCCCAGATCTTCGCCGAGTCGACGCGGAAGTGGTCGCCCTCGTACGTCAGGCGCTCGCCCGCGAGCAGCTCGCGGATGATCTCGACGGCCTCCTCGAGCATGTCGTGGCGCTCACCGACGGCGGGCCAGCGCTGCCCTGCGACGTGCTCGTTGAGGTTCTCGCCGGCGCCGAGCCCGAGCGTGAACCGCTCGTCGGAGAGCACCGCGAGGGTCGCGGCCTTCTGCGCGACGACCGCGGGGTGGTACCGGACGGTCGGGCACGTCACGTAGGTCATGAGGTCGACCGTCTCGGTCGCCTGCGCGACGGCCCCGAGCAGGGTCCACGCGTACGGCGCGTGGCCCTGCTCGTCGAGCCACGGGAAGTAGTGGTCGCTCGACACCTCGAAGTCGAAACCGAGCCGCTCCGCCGCGACGGCGTAGCGCACGAGCTCCTTGGGGCCGGACTGCTCGGTCATGAGGGTGTACCCGAATCGCGTCATGCGTCCCACGGTGGCACCGGCCCCGGAGGGTCGCATCCGGTGCTGCGGCTCACCGGGTCCGCAGCCGCGACGCGCCGCCTCCCGGTCGCCTGCGCCTCCCGGTCGGCGCGTCAGGCCGCCCACACCGGCGCCACGACCCGCACCGGCTCGCCGGTCAGCGCCGACTCCTCGATCGCGAGCCCGATGCGGTGGTCGTGGCTGCCCTGCGCGAGCGGGTACGGCGCCGGGCCGTCGCCGCGCACCCAGTCCGCCGAGCCGGCGATCAGCCCGGCGACGGCGAGGTCGTCGTCGGCCAGGCGTGCCCCCACGAACGGGTTCCGGTAGAGCACCTCGCCGTCGAGGCTCACGTGGTCGAGGTCGAAGCCGTCCATGTCCTGCTCGACCCCGTACTGCCGGCGCACGAGCCGCGACTCGACGACCGTGCGCGCGTCCGTCCAGCGCACGAGCCGGTCGTCGACGAGCTCGCCCGCCGAGCCGCGCAGCACGATCCGGTTCGCGCGCAGCGGGTTGTGCCACTGGTTGTCGGTGAAGTCGTAGAGCGCGCTGCCGTGCTCCCCGAAGTCGAGCGTCGCGAGCACGGTGCGGGCCTCGCGGGGCTCCGTCGCGTCCGTCCAGCCGGCGCGGTTCATCGGGTCGAGCAGCGGCGCGGTGAACGCCTGGGCGCGGACCGTCACGTCCGCGAGCCCGGTGCCGAGCAGGTGCCGGACGAGCCCCGCCGCGTGGTGCCGGTGCGTCGAGGAGACCTGCACCGACGTGACCTCCCCGAGCAGCGCGCGCCGGGCGAGCGCCGCACGGGCGACGTGCATCGGCAGGAACGGGCTGTGCTCGGCGACCTGCACGAGGCCCGACGCCCCGACGTCGCGCCACAGGGCGTCGAGCGCGTCGGCGTCGGGGGCGGGCGGCGTCTCGGTGAGCACCGGCACGCCCGCGGCGACGAGCTCCCGGATCACGCCCGGCGTGACGTCCCACGGCGTGCTGACGACGACGAGGTCCGGTCGCCCTCCCGCGTCCCCGCGCACGAGCTCGGCGACCGTGCGGACCGTCGGCACACCCCAGGCCCGCTCGACCTCGGCGCCCCGCTCGGCGGTCCTGGTCACGACCCCCGCGACGGCGAACCGCTCGGGGACCTGCCGCGCGATGCGCGCGAAGAACGCGGCCCGCCAGCCGCTGCCGACGACGCCGAACCGGAACGGGACCACCTGCGCACCCATGCGCCGACGCTAGCCCGCGGGACCGCGCCGGGCTCGACGGGTCGCGGTCAGACGAAGATGCAGAACGGGTGCCCGGCCGGGTCGGCGTACACGCGCAGCGGCTCGTCGGGGTCGTCCCGGCGGTCGAGCAGCAGCCGACCGCCGAGCACCAGGACGCGCTCGTGCTGCGCGTCGAGCTCCTCGGGCGTCTCGACCGTCATGTCGAGGTGCAGCTGCTGCGGCCGCGGACCCTCGGGCCAGGTGGCCTCGGGCAGCTCGTCGACCTGCTGGAACGCGAGCGCGACGCCCTCCTCGCCCCGCAGCACCAGCCAGTCGGCGGTGTCCGGCTCCTCCGGGGGCGGTGGTTCGTCGCCCGGCCGGTACGCCAGGCCCAGCAGCTCGCGGTAGAACTCCGCGAGCCCGCGGACGTCGGTGGTGTCGAGGACGACCTGACGGACCCTCGGCCTGCTCTCGGCCACGCTCATGCGTCACACCTCCTGGGGCCCATCGTGGCGGCGGGCGGACCCTCGTGCACCCGGGCAGCGGGCGCTCCGCCCTGTCGGGCGGGGGTGCGCATGCGTGTCGGACATCGACCCCGAGGTGGCGGAGCGGGCGCACGCGCGCAACGCGCAGCGCAAGGCCGCCGCGGCCGAGGTACCCGTCCCGCCCGCGCGGACGTCGACCGGCTCCCCGGCGGCGAAGGACGGCGGCCGCGCCGAGAAGGCGCCCGCGACGCCTTGACCCGAGGCCGTCGCCGGGCGGGACGGCCCCGTGCGCCCGCACGCCCGCTCGGTGCGGCCCCTCGGCGGCTCCGCTCAGCGCGTCGGCTCGACCGCCGCGCGCAGGCCGTCGACGAGCGACGTCGTCGGCCGCCCGGTCAGCCGGGACAGCTCACCGGTGACGTCGGCGAGCGCGCCCTCGCGGATGTTGCCGTCGAGCGCGACGACGAAGCCGGCGGTGCCCTCGTCGAGGCCCGCGGTCGTGAGCACCGCGAGGTGCTCCTCCGGGGTCACGGGCCGGTAGACGACCTCGCGCCCGAGGACCTCGCCGAGCGCGGCGGCGAGCTCGTGGTGCGTCCAGGCGGTGTCGCCGCCGAGCTCGTAGACCTTGCCCTCGTGGCCCGGGGTCGTGAGGACGGCCGCGGCCGCGGCGGCGAAGTCGGCGCGCGTGGCGCTCGCGACCCGGCCCTCCCCGGCGCTCCCGACGACCTCGCCCGTGGCCCGTGCCTGCTCGACCGTGGGCACGTAGTTCTCCGTGTACCAGTTGTTGCGCAGGATCGTGGTCGCCAGGCCGGACGCCGCGAGGAGCTCCTCGGTGGCCTTGTGCTCGGGCGCGAGCACCAGGTCGCTCGTGGTGGCGCGGGGTGCGCTCGTGTACACGAGGCGGCCGACGCCGGCGGCCTTCGCGGCCTCGATCGCGTTGCCGTGCTGCGTGACGCGCTGCCCGACCTCGTTCCCGGAGACGAGGAGGACCGTGTCGGCGCCCTCGAACGCGACGCGCAGCGAGTCCACGTCGGCGTAGTCGGACGCGACGACCCGCACGCCCTGCGCCGCGAGGTCCGCGAGCGCCTCGACGCGTCGCCCGGTCGCCACGACGTCGGCCGCGGGGACGCCGCGGGCGAGGAGCTCGGTGACGACGAGACGGCCGAGGTGGCCGGTTGCTCCGGTGACGACGACGGACATGGGTGCTCCTCCGGGTGGTGCGCGAGGCCGCGGACGCGGCACCGGCACAACGGCGCGGGCCGCGCGCTGCTTCCCAGAATGCAGATGAACCTTCAACTTTCTTGTTGCGCGGATCGCACAGAGCGGCGCGCCGCGCGAGGCGCCCGGCGCGGACGCCGCCTCGCAACCCGCCCCGGGCGCGGACGCGGACGCACGATGTCGAGAACGGCTGCCCGGCTCCGTCCACCGGACGAGCCCCCAGACGGGCGCCCCGCACGGAAGGATCGGACATGGACCGCACCGACGTCATCGAGGTCCTCGCGAAGCCGCTGTCGCGTGAGCTGCTGGGATCCGCGATCCCCGCCCGGCTCGCCTACGTCGGCGTCGACGGAGCGCCGCGCGCGATCCCCATCGGCTTCTGGTGGAGCGGTGAGCACGTCGTCATGGCGACCCTCCCGCGCTCGGCGAAGGTCCGCGCGCTGCGGCAGAACCCGCGGGTCGCCCTCACGATCGACACCGAGTCCGCGTGGCCGCCCCGGGTCCTGCTGATCCGCGGCGCGGTCCGCGTCGAGCGCGTCGAGGGCGTGCCGGACGCCTACGTCGAGGCGTCGCGCAAGGTCGTGCCCGTCGAGGACTTCCCCGCGTGGGAGGAGCAGGTCCGGGCCCTCTACGACGAGATGGTGCTGCTCACCGTCGTGCCCGACTGGGCGAAGCTCCTCGACTTCGAGACGACGCTCCCCCAGGCCGTCGAGGACCTGGTGCGGGAGCGCCGGGAGGCGGCGGGTGACGACGGCTGAGCGCGCCGGTCCCGCCGTCCCGCGCGCGTGCCAGGCTGACGTCGTGACCCAGCAGCCCACGCCCACGCCCGCGCCCGAGCAGCCCGAGCGCGAGATCGCCGAGCTGACCCGCCTCGTCCGCGAGTTCGTCGACGAGCGCGAGTGGGCGCCGTTCCAGGACCCGAAGTCCCTCGCCCTGGCCCTCGTCGGGGAGGTCGGCGAGCTCGCCGAGCTGCTGCAGTGGGTCCCGGCCGACGGTGCGGTCGAGCGGTTCACGGACCCGGCGCGGCGGCAGCGCATCGGCGAGGAGCTCTCGGACGTGCTCGTCTACCTGCTGCGGCTCGCGGACGTGCTGGGCGTCGACCTCGGGCCCGCGGCGCGCGACAAGCTCGCGGGCTCCCACCGGCGGTTCGTGGCCGACGAGTGGCGCGGGCGGATCCCCGAGAAGTCCTGACCGCTCGGGGACGGGTCAGGGACCGGCGGCCGGGTCCTCGACGGGCGGCCGGCACTCCAGGGGCTCGCACCCGCCGGCGCCCCGGTGGACGTGGGCGCTCGAGAGCGCGATGACCCGCAGCGTCCCGTCGTCCAGGGCGAGCACCTGCACCGAGCCGTCGTGGCCGTCGCTCGCCCGGAAGAAGAGCGGCCGGTCGTGCAGCGCCGACGTCGCCCCCTCCGTCGACACCGTGTACCCGCGGGGTTCGAGGGCCCCGCGGACGGCCTCGCCGAGCGCCTCGACCCGGGCGTCGTCGAGCGCCGCCGGCTGCGCGGAGTTCCAGTGCTCCGGCGTCCAGCGCAGCACGGGCAGGCCGTCGACCACCTGGTCCTCGGTGCCGTCGCGCTCGCTCACGAACACGTCGGCGTCCGCGGGCTCCCACGTCACGTCGGCCGTCGCCGCCACGGCCGCGAGCACGGCCCGGGTCGCGTCGACCTGGCCGGGCAGCACCTCGGCGAGGTCGGGCCGCGCACGCAGCTCGTCGGCCGTGTGGAGCGGCGTGTACTCCGGGCGACGGTCGAGGAGGTCACCCCCGGAGGCCAGGGCCACCCCGACGACCCCGACCACCAGGGCCGCGACGAGGACGGCGCCGAACGGTCGCAGGCGGCGGCGGGAGGACGTCACGTCGCCATCCTGCCCGCTCACTCCCAGCCGAGCCGCCAGCAGAGCTCGCCGGACCGCCACAGGGTGGCGCGCCGCTGGAGCTCCTGCGGCATCCCGAGCGCGTCGTCGACCCCGTACCGCTCGCGCGCCGCGGCCCACAGGACCGTGCACTCGCACGGCCCGTCGTGCGGCCACTCGGGCACCTGGAGCTCCGGCAGCGCGTAGAGGAACGCACCCTCGGCGACGACGCGCTCGCCCGCGGCGCGCGGCCCGACGACGTGCCCGTAGACCTCGACGACCCCGGGGTGCGCGACAGCGGCACGCAGCAGCGCCCCGAGCGTCGGGCCGTCGCCCTGCCGGACCGCGAGCTGCGGCTCGTCGAGCAGCGTCAGCAGGTGCGCCGCGACGTCGGCGCCGAGGCCCGCGAACCGCACGAACCCGTCGTCGCCGTTGACCTCGTGGACCGTGCGGGACGAGCCGTACGGGCGGTAGTCGTGGTACGCGTAGGGCACGTGCACGGACGTCGTGTACGGCGCGAGGGCCGTCGCGGCAGCGGCCGTCCAGCCCCGCGGCCCGAGCGTCCCGCCCGCGCGCCGGCGCACCCCGTGCGGCGCGTCGAGCTGCGCCTCCCACCACGCGGCCACGTCGACCGTCTCCACCTGCTCGAGCACCACGGCTCCCCCTCCCCCTCGCCTCGGACACCCACGTGGAGCGGCGTCCCCACCTGCAGATACAGGGCGTCCACCGGGTGATACGGCACGTCGAGGCCCTCGCTCTGGGTCCTGCGTCCCAGACCACCACATGACCCGCCCATTACCGTGAAAACACGTCCTCCCGAATCCTTCAGGTCCCTCACCCGGCGCCCGATAAGGACCCCGCAGGACACCGACGCGTCCTGGACCGCAGGGGGAAGGCACTCACGTGAACCGTCGCTACCACCGCCCGCCGACCTGGCCGCCGGCACCCGAGGGCTGGACGCCGCCCAAGGGCTGGATCCCGGACCCGGGCTGGCCGCGCGCGCCCCGCGGGTGGGTCTTCTGGACCGACGAGCCCGAGATCGAGGTGCCCAACACCATCGAGGGCTTCTTCACGATCCCGACGCAGCGCCGTGCGGTCGAGGAGTGGGCCTGGCAGGACGTCCGCTCGCGCGTCTGACGCCGCCCGGCACCGCCCGACACCCCGTACAGCTCCGAGGCACCCCCGGGACCCACGTCCCGGGGGTGTCTTGCGTCGGTGGCTAGCCTGGTCGCAGGTCCACCTCCGACACGGGGAGCTCGCATGGGCACGGCAACGACGCCGAGGATCCGCAACGTGGTGCTGCTCGGCCACAGCGGCGCAGGGAAGACGACGCTCGTCGAGGCGCTGCTGCACCGGGCCGGGGCGATCCCCCGCCCGGGCCGCGTCGAGGACGGGTCGACGGTGTGCGACCACGAGCCCGAGGAGGTCAGGCGGGGCATCTCGCTGTCCCTCGCGGTCGCGCCGTTCGCGTGGACCGCGCCCGACGGGCAGACCTACAAGGTCAACCTGCTCGACACCCCCGGCTACGCCGACTTCGTGGGCGCGGTCGACGCGGGCGTGCAGGTCGCGGACCTCGCGGTGATCGTGGTCAGCGCGGTCGACGGCGTCGAGGTCGGCACCGAGCACGCGTGGCAGCGCTGCGTCGCGGCGGGGCTCCCGCGCCTGGTCTTCGTCACCAAGGAGGACCGCCCGCGCGCCGACTTCCACCGCGTGCTGGACCAGCTCCGGGACACGTTCGGCGCCGGGATCGTGCCGCTCGAGCTCCCGCTCGGCGAGGAGGACGCGTTCCACGGCGTCGCGGACGTGCTGTCCGACGAGGGCCTCGCGTACGACCCCGACGGGAGCCGCCACGCGTGCCCGGTGCCCGACGACGTCGCCGCCGAGGAGCACCGCCTGCACGACGAGGTCGCCGAGGAGATCGTCAGCGGCGACGACGAGCAGCTCGAGCGCTACCTCGCCGGGGAGGTGCCGACCGGCGAGGAGCTGGGCCGCACGCTCGCGCACGAGGTCCGCGACGGGCTCGAGGTCCCCGTGCTCGTGGGCTCGGGGGTCACGGGCGTCGCGGTCGACCGCCTCGCCGACTACCTGTGCACGCTCGGTCCGTCGCCCGCGGACCGCCCGCGCACCGTGCTCGTCGGCGGCACCGAGGTCGCGGTCGACGCCGAACCGGCCGGCGACCCCCTCGCGTTCGTGTTCCGGACGCTCGCCGACCCGTTCGTCGGGCAGGTGTCCCTGCTCAAGGTGCTCTCGGGAACCCTGCGCGCGGAGGACCACCTCGTGAACACCACGACGGGTGCCGACGAGCGGCTGCACGGGCTGTTCACGCTGCGCGGCAAGGAGCACGTCCCGGTGACCGAGGTCGTCGCGGGCGACGTCGTCGCGGTCGCGAAGCTCTCGGCGTCCCCGACCGGGACGGCGCTCGGCTCGCGGACCACGCCCGTGCGCGTCCCCGGGCCGCCCGAGCGTCCCGCGCCGTTCGCGCTCGCGCTGCGCCCGGTCACGCAGGCCGACGACGACAAGCTGTCCGGCGCGCTCACCCGGCTCGTCGCCGAGGACCCGACGCTGCGCGTCGACCGGACCGGCGGCGCGGGCGGCGGGCACGGGCAGACCGTCCTGCGCGGCATCGGCGACACGCACCTCGCCGTCGCGCTCGAGCGGCTCGCCCGCAAGTTCGGCGTGCACGTCGAGGCCGAGGACGTGCGCGTCGGCTACCGGGAGACGATCGCGCGCGAGGTCCGGGTCGAGGGCAAGGTCAAGAAGCAGTCGGGCGGGCACGGGCAGTTCGCGGTCGTGCAGCTCACCGTCTCGCCCGCGCCCCGCGGGTCGGGGTTCACGTTCGTCGACTCGGTCGTCGGCGGCGCGATCCCGCGCGGGTACCTCCCCGCGGTCGAGCGCGGGCTGACCGAGGCCATGGCCGCGGGCGGCCCGCACGGCTACCCCGTCGTCGACCTGCGCGTCGAGGTCACCGACGGCAAGTACCACTCGGTCGACTCGTCGGACATGGCGTTCCGCGCCGCCGCGGGCCACGGCCTGCGCGAGGCGCTCGCGACCGCCGGCTCGGTCGTGCTCGAGCCCGTCTCGGCCGTCACCGTGACCGTCCCGGGGGCGTCCCAGGGCGACGTGCTCGGGGACCTCTCGGCGCGGCGCGGGCGCATCGTCGCGACGACCGCGCTCGACGACGGCCGCCACGAGATCCGGGCCCTGGTCCCCGAGGCCGAGCTCGCGCGCTACGTGCTCGAGCTGCGCTCGCTCACCGGCGGGCGCGGGCAGTTCGTCGCGGAGCACGACCACGACGACGTCGTCCCCGCTCACCTCGTCGACCGCCTCGCGGCCGGGGGCGGCGGCTCGCTCGCCCACGTCTCGCGGACGCGCTGACGGCGCCTCACCGCCGTGTCGAGCAGCGCGGCGAGCGCGGCGCCGACCGCGTACGCGGCGAGGTCCGGCGCGTGGAACGTCGTGCCGAGCACCCAGCGGGCCGGCTCCCAGAGCGCGACGACCGCGGCCGGCAGCCCCGTGAGCTGCGCGAGCTCGACGGCCGAGGCGAGCCCCCACGCAGCCACCGCGAGCACCCACGGGCGTGCCCGGACCGCGACGACCCCGACCAGCGCGTACACGAGCACCGCGTAGAGCGCGTCGCCGACCGGCTCCGCGACGGCGGACGCGACCCCGCTCCCCGCGTCCACCGCAGCCGCCGCGGACCGCACCGCGAGCCCGGTCGCGACGGTCGCGAGCGCGGCGACGGCCAGGGCGGGTCGGCGGCTCACCCGGCCAGCATGGCGACCAGCGCACGCCCGCCGGGGCGGATCCACGGAACCTCCACGAGTCCCACGTGGACGCGCACGGCACGTGGCAGGCTGCTGCCCTCAGCCCGTCCCCGAGGAGCATCGTGAGCGCACAGGACCTGACCGGAATCGAGCGGTTCGCCGTCGAGCAGAAGATCACCATGATGGTGAACCGCTACGTGGTGCGGGCGCTCGGGCCGGACGACGAGCCGGGCCCGGTCCTCGCCGTCGCGCAGCAGAAGCGCATGGCGTTCAAGGAGCAGGTCACCTTCTACACCGACGAGTCGCGCACGACGCCGGTGTTCGGGTTCAAGGCCCGCCAGCGCATGGACCTCGGCGCGACCTACGACGTGACCGACGCGCACGGCATGTCGATCGGCTCGTTCCGCAAGGACTTCGGCAAGTCGCTGCTGCGCTCGACGTGGCACCTCGAGTCTCGCGGCGTCACGGCCGTCGGCCAGGAGCGCAGCGCGAACATCGCGGTCCTGCGCCGCGTGTGGGAGCTCATCCCGGTCATCGGGGACGTCCCGGTGCCGTTCGTCTTCCACTTCGACTTCGCCGACCCGAACGGGCACCTGGTGATGACGTCGGAGCGTCGCCCGTCGCTGCGTGACCGGTACACCATCACCGTCCCCGGCGGTCGGCTCGACGGCCGGGTCGCCGCCGCGATGGCCGTCGCGCTCGACGTGCTTCAGTCGCGCTGACCCCGCCCGCGCCCGCGATTCACCCCGCCGCAGCCGCCGACGGCCCACCCCGTGCGTCAACAGCCCCGCCGCCGCGCCGATGAGCACGGTGGGCCCCGAACGGGCCCGACGTCGCGCCGCACGGCCGCCGTCGACAGCAACGACCCCCGGGCGGGCGGCGACGCCGCGCGGAGGCACGTGAGGGCAGGCAGGGTCCGGTGAGCGGCATGGACGCAGGGCACGACGCGCAGGAGCGGACGGGCCGGCTGGCGCGGCGGTTCGACCGCCGGCGGCGGGACCACGGCGTCGCACGCGCCGGCGACGCCACGAGCCGGGCGGTCGACGACGCGCTCGCCGACGCCCTCGCGCGGGCAGACCGGGCCGACGGCGTGGAGGGCTCCCGTGCGAGTGGCCGCGTCCGCGGCGTCGACCGCATGCCCGCGCCCGGACGCGCCCGCCCCCGGGTGCCCCGCCTCGACGCGCGGGCGGAGCGGACCGTCGACGGGCTGCGCGCGCACGGCTGGACCTCGCTGCACGACCTGCACTGGCCCGGACGCCCCGGCGTGCTGCTCGACGAGGTCGTGATCGGGCCGGGCGGGGTCGTCGTGGTCGACGGGTCCCGGTGGTCCGCCGACCTCAGCGTCACCGCGGGGCTGCCCCACCAGGGCGGCCGGGTCCACGACCGCGAGCTGCACGCGCTGGTCGACGCCGTCGCGGCGGTGACCGCGCTCGTCGGCCCGGCGCACCGCAGCGCGGTGACGGCCGTCCTCTGCCCGCCCGGCGCCGCCGGACCCGTCCGCACCTCGGCCGGGCTGCTGGTCGTCGGCCGGGAGCGCCTCGGCGCCCACCTCGCGGGGCTGCCCGTCCGCCTCAGCCCGTACGACGTCGCCGACCTCGGCCGTCGCCTGTCGCGCGAGCTCGGCGGACGCGTCGGCCCCGACCTGCTCACGACCGCCGCGCTCGACCGGCCCGACCCCGCCGCCGGCCCCGTGCGCCCCGGCACGCGCGGCTCGCGCGCGCGGGTCGCCGCACGCACCGAGGCCGTCACCGCACCGACCCGCCAGGGCCTGCGCCGGGCCGTGCGCCGCGCCGACCTCGTCGCGCTCGCGCTGCTCGCCGCGGTGGTCGTGGTGCTGGGCGTCGACCCGGCGTCGCTCGCGACCGCCGGCTCGGCCGTCGGGGACTTCGTCGCGTCCTGGGTCGTCCCCGAGACGCTGCTCCCGGGGTCGCTCGACGGCACCGTCCCCCCGCCGCTCCCCGGGGGCGCCGGGCCCGTCGCCACGAGCTGACCGCCGGCCGGACGGGGCGCGCCGCGCTACCTCCCGCGAGGGAGGCGCGCGGCGGGTACGCGCTGCCAGACTCGTCCGCATGGGGCTGCGCGCAGGGACGAGCCGGCTCGTCCACCCGCTGACCAGCGGCGAGACGGTCCGCTCGGGCGTCTTCCTGGTCATCGGCGGCGTCGTCGCGACCGCGTACCTCACGCTCGTCGTCGGCTTCGTGCAGATGCTGCGGACGCCCGGGACACCGACGGCGATCGGCGTCGTGCTCGCCGTGGTCACGGGCGTCATCGCGTCGGCACCGCCGTTCCTCGCGCCCGTCCGCACGCTCGAGGTGCACGCCACGCGCACGTTCCTCGGCGTCGACGTCCCCGTGCCCGTCGGGGAGCCGGACCCGGCGACGCGCTGGCGCGGCGCCCTCTGGTACGGCGTGCACCTCGTGGCGGGCGGGGTCGTCCTCCTGGCCGTGGTGACCGGGGTGCCCGTGACCGCGCAGCTCGTGCTCGCGGCGCTCGGCGTCGACGGCCTGACCGGCGCCGCCGGTCTCCCGCGGCTCGACCCGTTCCCCACGCCGGGCGGCCCGCTCGACCGCGTGCTGTGGGTCGCGCTCGCCCTCGTCCTGCCGGTGGTGCTCGCCCACCTCGTCGCGGTGTGCGCGTGGGGGCTCCGGCTGCTCGCGCCCGCGCTCCTCGGTCCGTCCGCCGACGAGCGCGTCGCCGAGCTCGAGCGCGCCGCGACCCGGCTCGCGGAGCGCAACCGCCTGGCCCGCGAGCTGCACGACAGCGTCGGGCACGCGCTCACCGTCACGACGCTGCAGGCCGCCGCCGCGGCGCGGACCCTCGATCACGACCCCGAGGCTGCGCGCCGCTCGCTGAGCGCGATCGAGCAGGCCGGGCGCGCCGCGATGGCCGACCTCGACCACGTGCTCGGGCTGCTGCGCGAGCCGGCCGACGGCGGGACCTCCCGGGCACCCGTGCCCGACCTCGGTGCGCTCGACCGGCTCGTCGCCGAGACGCGCGCTGCCGGCGCCGACGTCGTGCTGCACCTCGACGGCGACGTCGGCCGGGTCGGCGGGGCGACGTCGCGCGAGGCGTTCCGGATCGTGCAGGAGTCGCTGACGAACGCGCTGCGGCACGCCGCCGGGCGGGCCGTCGTGGTGCACGTCCGGGTCGGCGCGACGGACGTCGAGGTGCGGGTCACGAACCCTGTGGCGGTCGGGGCGCCGGTCGGGAGCACGGGCGGGACCCGGGCGGGCGACGCGGCGGGGCACGGGCTGGTGGGGTCGGGGCAAGGGCTCGTCGGGATGGCGGAGCGGGTCCGGGTGCTGCGCGGGGGGCTCGACGTCGGCGAGCGCGCGGGCACGTGGACCGTGCACGCGACGCTGCCGCGGGAGCGTTCGTGACCGGGCAGGGCGCGGGCGGGAGGCGAGGCGGCGGGATGGGTGAGGCCGCGGTCGGCGCGGGCGCGGGCGCGCCGGGCGACGGCCCGGCGGGTGACAGCCGGGCGGGCGGAGGCGGTGCCGGTGCGGTGCTGCGCGTCGTCGTGGTGGACGACGAGCCGCTCGTGCGCGCCGGGCTCCGCGTGATCGTCGACGCGGAGCCCGACATGACGGTCGTCGGCGAGGCGGGCGACGGCGTCGACGTCCCGGGCGTCGTCGCCCGCACGCACCCCGACGTCGTGCTCATGGACGTGCGGATGCCCGCCGTGGACGGCATCGCGGCGACCCGTGCGCTCGTCGACCGCCCGGGTGCCCCGCGGGTCATCGTCGTGACGACGTTCGAGAACGACGACCACGTGCTCGACGCGCTGCGGGCCGGTGCCAGCGGCTTCGTGCTCAAGCGGACCCCGCCCGAGGAGATCGTCGAGGCGGTCCGCGTCGTCGTGCGCGGGGACCGCGTGCTGTTCCCCGCGGCGGTGCGCCGGCTCGCGTCCGTGCGCGCCCCGGCGGGCGACGAGCTGCGCGGCGCGGGGCTCACCGAGCGCGAGGCCGAGGTGCTGCGCCTCATGACCACCGGCCTGTCCAACGCCGAGATCGCCGGGCGGCTCTTCCTCGGCGTCGAGACGGTCAAGACCCACGTCGGGAGCGTGCTCGCGAAGACGGGCGCCCGTGACCGGACCCAGGCGGTCATCGCGGCCTACGAGTCGGGCTTCGTGCGGCCCACGGGGTAGCACCTCGACGGCGGCCGGACGGCGGCCGCGAGCGGTCACGTCACGCGCTCGTCCGGGTCCTCCCCCACGCCCGCCCAGCTCTGCAACCGCGGCACCAGCACGCCGGCGCCCGGCTCCAGGGCGGGGAGCCGCAGCGTCCGGTCCTCGAGCTGCAGGACGACGGCGTGGGACCACGTCGGGCGCCCACGGACGTCCCCACGCACCGCCCGGACGCTCGCCCGTGCGACGGTCAGCGGCCGCAGGCGTCGCCTCAGCACGAGCGCGTCCTCGGTCAGCACGAGCTCCGCGGGCCGGGCGGCCAGCAGCACGCCGACGGCGAGCCCACCGACGAGCACGGCCAGGAGGACCGCGAGGAGCGTGGCGGTCGGGTCGTCGTCGCGGACAGCCCTCACCACCGCGAGCGCGAGCTGCACCACGTTGATCGCCAGCAGCGCCAGGAGCAGCCCGCGCCGGGCCGGCGCGCGGGCCAGGACCTCCGCCATCCGCCCCCCTCCGGCTCGTCCGCCGACGGACGCAGCGCCGCGCCCGCTGTCGCGATCATGCCGCGTGCCCGGCCGTCGGGCCAGGGCGGTCGACGGGGGGCGGGGTGCCCACGGGGCTCCGGTGCGCGGCCCGCAGGGCTCACCGCACCGCTCCCCCGCACGGGGGAGCTCGACCGCCTCCGCGGGGGATCACCGCGACGTCGCCGCTGAGGAGGGTGGAGCCATGGACCTCCACGAGACGCACCGCCCCGAACCCGCCACCACGGCCCGGCCCACGGCCGACCCGACCACCGGGGCGGCGGTGACCGCCACCCGGCGCACCGCCGCCGTGACCACCGCCGTCCCGCCCCCGAGCCGCCCACCACGGCACGTCCGCGTCGTGCCCGTGCTCACCGCCGCGTGGTGGAGCGTCTCCGAGCTGGTCGCGCTCACGGTCACGCTGCTCGGCGGCACGCTGCCCGTCGGCGACGCGTCGCCCGACGCCGTCGGCACCCTGCTGCACGACGTGCCCGGCTCGACGCTCAGCCTGCTCGTCGTCCTCCTCGCGCTCGTCGGCGCGACGCTCGCCGTCGGGATGGCGCGCGCCCGCCGGTCGGCCGTCCCCGCCCCGGCGCGCAGGGCCGCGACCGTCGCCGCGGCCGTGACCGTCGCGGGTGCGGTCACGCTCACGGACGCCTCGATCCTCGCGCGGCTCGGCTACCTGCCGCTGCTCGTGGTGCGGGCGCCCTTCGACGAGAAGTACCGGGAGGCGTTCGCCGGCTACGTCGCCCCGGGGGTCCTCGTGCAGTACCTCGCGCTCGGTGGTGCGGTCCTGCTGGCGTGGGCCACGGTGCTGTTCCGCCGCCGTGCCCGCGGCGCGTGCGCGGTGTGCGGGCGGGCCGTCGACCACCCGGAGCCCGCGTGGCGGACCCCGGCCCGCGCCGCGGTGTGGGGCCGGCGCTGGGCGCTCGTCGCCGCGGTGATCCCCGCGCTGTACGCCGCGACGCGGCTCGCGTGGGTCGCGGGCTACCCGTTCGGGATGCAGCCCGACGACTACGACGCGATGGTGGCCGACGGCATGCTCCCCGCGGCGTTCGGGCTCGCGGCGTTCGCGCTCGTCGGCTCCGTGCTCACGCTCGGCCTGTTCCAGCGCTGGGGCGAGGTGTTCCCGCGCTGGATGGTCGGGCTCGCGGGCCGTCGGGTGCCCGTCATGCTCGCCGTCGTGCCCGCGACGCTCGTCGCCGTGGCGGTCGTGCCGGCCAGCATCACGCTGCTCGCCATCGGCCCGGACCAGCTCCGCGCGGAGGCCGCCGAGAGCTGGGGTGCCCTGGCCCCGATGCTGCTGTGGCCGCTGTGGGGACCGGCCCTCGGCGCCGCGACGTACGCCTACCACCTGCGTCGCCGCCCCGCCTGCCGCACGTGCGGGCTCGGCTGACCGACGAGCCCGGCCCGGCCGCGCGGACCACCCCGCGCGGCCGGGCCGGCACGCGTGGGCCGGTCGGGTGAATTCGCCCCGCACGCCGCCGTCGACCGCCGTGCCGGGCATGCTGGACCGGTGCTCGCCGACTTCGACCCCGTGCTGGCCTCGGCCCGCCGCGGGTCGCCCGAGGCGTTCCAGGCGCTCTACGCCGATCTCGTGCGCCCGGTCGCCGCGTACCTGCGCGGCAAGGGGGTCCCGGACGTCGAGGACCTGACGAGCGAGGTCTTCCTCGCGGTGTTCACCGGGCTCGAGCGCTTCTCGGGCGGCCAGGCCGACTTCCGGTCCTGGGTCTTCACGATCGCGCACCGCCGCGTCGTCGACCACTGGCGCCGCGCGTCGCGCACCCCCGGCACGGCCGGGTACGACGCCGAGGACGACCCCCGCACGGCGCCGTCCGCGGAGGACGAGGCGCTCGTGGACCTGGGCTCCGCGCGCGTGCACGAGCTGCTCGCCGAGCTCACGCCCGACCAGCGCGACGTGATGCTGCTGCGCGTCGTCGCCGACCTCACCGTCGAGCAGGTGGCCGAGGTCGTCGGCAAGCCGCCCGGGGCGGTCAAGGCCCTCCAGCGGCGTGCGCTCGCGGCGCTCCGCCGACTCGTCGAGGCGGAGGGCGTACCCCTGTGAGGCCCTCCGACGATGACGCTCGTGTGAGGGCGTGCGCGGACGACGCGGTGCTGTCCGGGACGGGTGACACCGAACCGGCGCTCCACGCGTGGATCGCCACGCTCCGTGCGACGGCCGACGCCCCGGCGCCGGCACCGACCACCGCCCTCGCCACGCTCCTGCGGACGGGCCGCCCCCCTGTGCCCGCCGCGGTGCCGACTGCGTCGCGGTTCCCCCTGCGCGTACGGGCACGACGGGTCGTGGCGAGGGCGGCGGCACTCGGGGTCACCGGCAAGCTCGCGCTCGGCACCGGCGTCGCGTTCGCGTCGGTGGGTGCCGTCGCGACCGTCGAGGCCGTGCCCGACCCGCTCCAGGACCCTGCGAGCGCCGTCGTCGTCGAGCTCGTCGACGCGCTCACGCTCGGCACCGTCGAGCTCACGCCGCACGGCTCGCGGCCGGCCGGCACGCCTCTCGGGGGACCCGTCGCGCCCGGGGCGGTCGTCCCCGGCCTGCCCGACGCGCTGGCGGCGACGCCGGGGACGGCCCCGGCGGACGGTTCGCCTGCCGGGGCCTCGGTCCCCGGACAGCGCGGCCTCGCGGCCGACCCGGCCGCGGCGTCGCCCGGACCGCGCGTGACGCTGCCGTCGGTCCCGGGCACCGGCGTGCCGTCCGGAACCGTCCCAGGCAGCGGCAACGGCAACGGCAAGGGCGTCCCGGCGGGGAGCGTGCCGGGCGAGAGGCCCGGTGTGCCCTCGGGGAGCAGCCCGGGCAACGGCCTCGGCCGGCCCTCCGGGACGGTGCCCGGCAACGGTCACGACCTCCCCTCCAGGACGGTGCCCGGCAACGGCACCCCACCGGTCGCTGTCCCACCCGCGCGGGATCCCGGTCCGCCCGCGCACGCACCGGCAGCGGATGTCGCCGTGCCCGGCGTGGGCGACGCCGCCGGCCCGGGCGGCGCCCCCGGGGCGGGTCGCGGGCAGGGGACGCCCGGCGCGGGCCCGGGAGCCTCGGGCAGCGCGCCGGCGAACGACGCGGCGTCGGGCACGGGCCCGGCGCGCACCACCCCCTGACCTGCGCCCTGGGCCCCGGAGAAAATTCTGCTCGCGTACCCGTACCCCTGGACGCACGGGCGGCGATGGCAGGAGTGACGGGGGCGTCGCTGCGCACCCCTGACGACCAGGAGCGAGGTGCGACGGTGACCAGCAGACCCACGGGACCGCGTCCCCGGCACCGCTCCGCACGACGCCCGGCCGGGTCCGCTCGCTGACACCCCCGGCTGGTCGGACGACGCCCCGCGATCCCTTCGGTCGTGGGGCGTCACCGTGCCCGGGCGGAGAACGGCGCCACGCCCGTGGTCCGGCTCCGCCCGACGTCGGCGCCGTGGTGGCGACGCGAGGGATCGGCGGGCCGGTGCTGTCCAGCCTCACGTCGTGGTAACAGCGCGGCTCAGGCCTCGAGCGGACCCATGTCGGCGTACCGGTCGCCCACCGCCGCGCCGGGCGGGAGCGCGGCGTCGAGCTCCGCGAGGTCGTCGGGCGACAGGTGCACCGCGTCGGCGCCGGCGTTCTCCTCGAGGTAGCGCACGCGCCGGGTCCCCGGGATCGGCACGACGTCGTCGCCCTGCGCGAGGACCCACGCGAGCGCGAGCTGCCCGGGCGTGACGCCGACGCGCTCCGCGACCGCCCGCACGACCTCGACGAGCCGCAGGTTCTGCGCGAGGGCGTCGTCGGCGAAGCGCGGCGTCGTGCGGCGGTAGTCGCCCTCGGCGAGGTCGGCGGTCGAGCGGATCGAGCCGGTGAGGAACCCGCGCCCGAGCGGCGAGTAGGGCACGAGCCCGATGCCGAGCTCGCGCAGCGTCGGCAGGATCTCGGCCTCGACGTCGCGCGACCACAGCGAGTACTCGGTCTGCAGCGCGGTGATCGGGTGCACGGCGTGCGCGCGGCGGATCGTCGGGACGGCGGCCTCCGAGAGCCCGAGGTGGCGCACCTTGCCCGCGGCGACGAGCTCGGCCATCGCGCCCACGGTGTCCTCGATCGGGACCGTCTTGTCGACGCGGTGCTGGTACCAGAGGTCGAGGTGGTCGACGCCGAGGCGCTGGAGGCTCGCGTCGGCGCACCGGCGGACGTACTCGGGGCGGCCGTTGATGCCGAGGCGTGCGCCGGACTCGTCGCGCTCGTTGCCGAACTTCGTCGCGACGACGACCTCGTCGCGGCGGCCCGCGATCGCCCGGCCGACGAGCCGCTCGTTGGTGAACGGGCCGTACATGTCGGCGGTGTCGATCAGCGTCACGCCGAGGTCGAGCGCGCGGCGGATCGTCGCGATCGACTCCTCGTCGGTCGTGGGGTTGGTCGCGCTGTAGTACTCGGACATCCCCATGCAACCGAGGCCCAGCGAGCCGACGGTGAGGGCGGTGCCGTGCGCGGCCGAGCCGAGGGTGCGCGTGCTGATCGTCATGCGTCCGAGCATGCGCCTCCGCGCGGTGGGCCTCAACCGACCTCGGGGTCGAGGCACCGGGCGCCGTCCGCCGCGAGCGGACCGCGCAGCCGAGCACCCCCAGGAGCGCGACGCGCGCACCTCCGGCGTGTCTGCGGCACCCGCGCGCCCGGTGTGGGCGATATGTGGCATCTTGCGCCCGTGCCCCCGACCCGCACGATCGTGCCCGCGCAGCGCCGCCGCGTCCCCCGCACCGTCTGGGTGCTCGTCCTCGTCGCCGCGGTGGCGTTCGGCGTGGGGCTGCCCGCCTGGACCGACGCCGCCGACGCTGCGCGCTACCCCGTCACCGCCGAGGACCTGGCCGCCGGCCGGGCGGCGCTCGACACCCTCGCCGTCAAGGGCCGCGCACCCAGGACCGGCTACGACCGCGACGAGTTCGGGCAGGCCTGGGCCGACGTCGACCGCAACGGCTGCGACACCCGCAACGACATCCTCCGCCGGGACCTGACCGACCTGACGTTCAAGCCGGGGACGCGCGACTGCGTCGTGCTCAGCGGGACCCTCGCCGACCCCTACGGCGGCGAGGTCATCGAGTTCGAGCGCGGACCGCGCAGCTCCGAGGTGCAGATCGACCACGTCGTCGCGCTCAACGACGCGTGGCAGAAGGGCGCCCAGCAGTGGACGCCCGAGGTCCGCGAGGCCTTCGCGAACGACCCCGCGAACCTGCTCGCGGTCGACGGCCCGCTGAACCAGAAGAAGGGCGCCGGCGACGCCGCGACGTGGCTGCCGCCGCGCTCGGGCTACCGCTGCGTGTACGTGCTGCGCCAGATCCGCGTGAAGGCCGCCTACGGGCTGTGGGTCACGGCCGCGGAGCACGACGCGATGGACCGCCAGCTCGACCGCTGCCGCGTCGCCCCCGCGGCGGGGGCGACGCTCACGCCCGCGAGCTGACGGCACGGCCGCACCGACGGACCCTGTGCCGAGCCGTGCGAGGGCGGCGGGGCACGGCGGACCGGACGTCCGGATCAGGCGCCGCCACGCACGAGCGTGGGACGTCGGCGCCATGTGGCACCCTGACCGCATGCCGCACCTGGAGACGTTCGACGGCCGCCTCGAGCGCGACGGGGACTACGAGGCGCTGTCGTTCGACGGCCTCGACCTCAGCGGCGACGACGCCGAGGGCGCGCGGTTCATGGACTGCGCGCTCACCGGGTGCGACCTCGACGGGGTGCGCCTCGAGGACGCCGAGATCCTCGACACGACGCTCACCACCGTGCGGGCCGGGACGCTCGACGCCCCCGACGCGACGTGGCGCGACGTCGAGCTCGCCGACTGCCGGCTCGGCGCCGTCCAGGCGTACGGCGGGCAGCTCACGCGTGTGACGATCCGCGGCGGCAAGGTCGACTACCTCAACCTGCGCGACGCACGCCTCGAGCAGGTGCGGCTCGAGGACTGCGTGCTCGGCGACCTCGACCTCGCGGGTGCGCGCGTGCACGGTCTCGTGCTGGACCGCTGCCGCGTGGGGCGCCTCGACGTCACGCGCGCGCAGCTCAAGGACGTCGACCTGCGGGGAGCCGAGCTCGCGGGGCTCGACGGGGTCGCCGGGCTCGCGGGCGCGACGATCAGCTCGGCACAGCTCCTCGAGCTCGCCGGTGCGCTCGCGCGGCACCTCAAGATCACCGTCGACTGACGCCCGCGAGCACCTGACCGAGGTGCGACGGTCACGCCCGCCGCACGCCGCCGTGGTCGTCGTGCACCAGCCCGGCCGACGCCGTCGCCCTCCGCCCCGCTGGGCGGACGGACGGCCCCCGGCGGGCCGTCTCCGCCGGGGGCCGTCCTGCTCGTGCGGGGGTGTGGGTCAGCAGCCGATGCGGCTCGAGGAGACCGCGACGTCGTCGTACCAGAGGGTGTCGCTGCCGTCGCCGTAGCTCTCCCAGCCGAGCCGCAGGTCGGTGAGCACGGGCGCCCACCCGGCACGCGAGCCCCACTGGCCGTCGACGTCGCGCGTCGGGGTGCCGTCGTTGACGAGGCCGGTCACGAGCGTGCCGTCGAGCCACGTCGAGAGCCGCCCGTCACGACCGACCGAGTACTCGACGCACGACCAGGTGTTCGTCGGCAGCGGCGCGCTCAGCGAGACGCCCGTCGGGCTCTGCTCGGGGAGCGTCGCGTCGTCGGACTCGCGGTTCCACTGCAGCGCGCCGTTCTGGCCGCCCATGCGCAGGTCCTTGCCGCCGTCGGCGCTGTCCCGCATCGCGAGGAACGTCGTGTGCGCCGCGGGCAGCGGGGTCGTGTGCCGGACGTAGAAGCGCACGAAGGCGGTGGACCCGGTGCCGCTGAGCGCGCCGGCGGCCTGGGCGAACACGTGATTGCAGTAGCCGGCGACACCGTCGACGCGCAGCGACCGGGAGCCGGAGTGCGCGACGGCGGTGTCGACGCTCACCGTGCCGGTGCCCGAGCAGTTCGGCGAGCCGACCGTCCAGGCGCCCGACGGCGCGGTGCCCGTCTGGGTCTCGAAGCCGTCACAGAACGACGAGGAGCCGCACTGCGGGTTCGGGCCGGTCGTCGGCGTCGGGGTCGGCGTGGGCGTCGGGGGCAGGGTCGGGGTGGCGGTCGGGGTGGGCTCGACCGTGGGGGTGGGGACGACCGTCGGCGTCGGGCTCGGCGTCGTCGGGACCGTCGGCGTGGGCGTGGGCGTCGGGCTCGGCGTCTGGCCGTTGCACGCGACGCCGTTGACTGCGAAGTCCGTCGGCGAGGCGTTGCTCGACCCGAACGTGCCCTGCAGCCCGAACTCCGCGGACGACCCCGCGGCGAGGTTGCCGTTCCACGAGGCGTTGGTCGCCGTGACGCTCGACCCGCTCTGCGTCACGCTCGCGTTCCACGCGCCCGAGACCTTCTGGTCACCCGGCCACGTCCAGGTGACGCGCCAGCCGCTCACGGCGTCGCCCGGCGTGACGCGGACGCTCGTCGTGAAGCCCCCCGGCCACGAGCTCGGCTGGTACGTCACGGTGCACGCGGCGGCCGCCTGCGCGGAGACGGCGAGCCCGGCCGCCGTGACGGCCCCGACCGCGAGCGTGGCCAGGCCGGCGACGAGCCGGGACGTGCGGTGGCGGAGCGTGGTCCTCATGCGGTGACGTCCTCTCGGGCGGCCATCGACGCGCCCCCTGCTGAGCGCGATGACGTCGCCGGGGCGCACGTCGGGCCGTGGTCGGGCGGGCAGGGTCGTGACCTGCGGTCACGGGAGCCCGGGGTGGCGGGCGGGCACGCGCACCACGGCGTCGTGGGGATGCGTGTGCGTCGGACGCTAGCGGCGGGCGCCGAGGCCTCCCAGCGCGCCAATCGTTTAGGGCCACCGTCGTTCAGGGCCACCGTCGTTCAGGGCCACCGTCGTTCAGGGCCACCGTCGTTCAGGGCCACCGCGCGGCCCGGCGCGCGTTCCTGCTGCCGTTCGAGCGCTCGGACTCCGACGTCGTGCTGGACATCCGGGCGGGCTGAGGCGCGTTACGCGGCGGTCTCCTCGCGCAGGCGCGGCTCGGTGCGGCGGGACGGCACGACGCCGGACTTGTCGGCGTAGAACGCGCGGACCTGCTCCATGTCCGCGCGGACGTCCCCGGTCAGGGTCATCGTCGGGCCCAGGCCGGACGTGCGGGTCGGGCGGTCGACGTACCCGAGGGTCACGGGCAGGCCCGCCTCGCGCGCGATCCGGTAGAAGCCCGACTTCCAGTACTCGGCCTTGCTGCGCGTGCCCTCGGGGGTGATGACGAGGTAGAACCGCTCGCCGGCGCGCACGCGGGCCACGAGGTCGTCGACGAGCCCGGCGGGGTTGCTCCGGTCGACCGGGATGCCACCGAGGGCGCGCATGAGCGGACCGAACGGCGGCGCGAACAGCGACCGCTTGCCGAGGTAGCGGATGTGCAGCCCCTGCGACCAGCAGATCGCGAGCATGAACAGGAAGTCCCAGTTCGAGGTGTGCGGTGCCCCGATGAGGATGCCGGCGCCGTCGGCGGGGACGTGCTCGGTGCGGAGCCGGTAGCGGCTCACCGCCCAGAAGGTGCTGGCCAGGGCGCGACGGATCCTCATGCGGCGAGGGTACGAGGCGTGTGCGGCTGCCGCCGAACGCGGGCGCCCGGTTCACCCCTCCCCCGGGCCGGGCAGACTGGGCCGCGTGACCAGGCTGGACGGGGGCTCCCCGCACGCGCAGACGGGCCACGGCGTCCGGTTCGACTGGGGGCTCGACGGCGCGCTCGCCGTGGCGGCGGGAGCGGACGTCGCCGTCGTCGTCGACGTGCTGTCGTTCACGACCGCGGTGGGCGTCGCGCTCGACGCGGGCACCGAGGTGCTCCCCTACCGCTGGGCCGACGGCACCGCGGCGGCGTTCGCGGAACGGCACGGCGCGGTGCTCGCGCGTCCCCGGTCCGCCGCGGGGCCGGGCGACCTGTCGCTGTCCCCGGTGAGCATCCGGGCGGCGTCCGGGGTGCGCCGGCTCGTGCTGCCGTCGCCGAACGGGTCGACGATCTGCTGGCACCTCGCGGAGCGGCTCGGGGTGCCGACGGTGCTCGCGGCGTCGCTGCGGAACGCGGCGGCCGTGGCCCGGTGGGTCGCGGAGCGCCCGGACGCCGGGCGGCTGACCGTCGCGGTGGTCGCGGCGGGAGAGCGGTGGCCGAGCGGCGCGCTGCGGCCGGCGGTCGAGGACGCGTGGGGTGCCGCGGCGGTGCTGCGCGGGCTGCCCGGGGAGGCCCTGTCGCCCGAGGCGCGGTCGGTCGCGGCGCTCGTCCCGCACGGTGACGTGGCCGACGCCCTCGCCGGGTGCGCCAGCGGGCTCGAGCTCGTCGCGGACGGGTACGCCGGCGACGTGCGCGTCGCGGCCGAGGTCGACGCGAGCCGCGTCGTCCCCGGGCTCGTCGGCGGCCGGTTCGTCGACGTCGCCTGACCCGGTCGGCTCGCGCGCGGACGTCCGCGCCCGTGCGCGGGTGGCTCAGCCGGCGGTCAGCGGCCGGATCGTCACGCCCGCGACGGGCTCGTCGACCCGCGACGCGGCGACGTCGAGGTCCGCGGGCCCGCCGCCGGTCCCGACGTTCGTGTACTCGTAGGCCGAGGCGCCGGGCCGGACGTCCTGCGCCAGCACCCGGAACTCGTCGCCGCTGACCCAGATCGTCACCGCGGTGGTGTCCTGCGGGACCCAGCCCCAGCCGGCGAGGTCCTCGACCGTGACGGTGTCGACCCCGCCGGTGTCGAGCGAGTACGACTGCAGCGCCGTGGCGAGGTTCCGGACGCTCGCCTGCGTGACCGCGTCGTACGCCGGGGCCGCGACCCGCAGCGGCAGCTCCGCCAGCTCAGGACGGGCGACGCCGACCCCGCCCACGAGCACCACGAGGCTCAGCAGCATCGTCCGTGCGTGCATGAGAGCCCTCTCGCGTCGGTGGCGCGACAGGCGCGCCGGTGGAACCCGACCAACCTCGCATACCGGACAGACCCGGCGCCCGCCGAGACGGTGTGCACCACCCGGACGGCCCAACGGCGTCACCGCTGGGCGGGTGATTTCCGGGCTCGGACATATCCGACGGGGGCTCGGCGGCGATCGCGCTGGCCTGCGCCGACGCGTGCGGACCGGGCAGGCCGCCGGTCCCCGGACGGCCCGGCGGGTTCGCGACATCGCACCGGCGCACCTCGGCGCCGACCCCGGCGTGTGAGCCTGTCCACGCCGGGGGCGGCGCACTTGCACTCCCGGTTCGTGCTGCAGGGAGGCAGGGGAAGATGTCAGGACACACGGGGGCACGTCGCGCGGTCGGCGCGGTGCTCGCAGGGGCGACGGCGCTGCTCGGCATGGCGGCCGCACCCGCAGGAGCGGCAGGCAACGGCCAGGGGCTGTGCACCGAGGGAGCGACGGCCGTCACCGGCGTCACCGTCGAGGGTGACGCGTGGGTCGACGGGGCGGTGTGCGACCTCACGGACGTGGTCGTCACGGGCAGCCTCACGGTCTACGGCGACCGGCAGGTCACGCTCACCGGCGTCACCGTCGGCGGGGACCTCGGCGCCAAGGGCGCGGTGACGCTCACGGGCTCGACGGTGCAGGGCGGCGTGCTCGCGAACGCCGCGAGCCTCGTCGTGCAGGACTCGCACGTGTGGCACAGCATCCGCGGCTACGCGGACACGGCGACGGTCACGGGCTCCGTGGTCGACGGCGCGGTCAACGTGCGGGCGAAGGACCTGACGGTCGAGCTCTCGGCGGTCGGCGGCTGGGCGAACCTCAACGCGTCGCAGCAGGCGTCGGTCGCCTGGTCGACGTTCGGGCGCGGCCTCACGTCGAAGGGCACGGGCGAGCTGTGGCTGTGCGGCTCCGACGTCGCGACCGACGTCGCGGTGCGCGGCCTGACCAGCACCGGGCGCGTGGGCGCGACGACGACCGCCGCGGGCAACGCGTGCTCGACGGCGTCGCTGCCGGCCGACCACGCGCGCGCCGGGCTCGCGGACGCCGAGCGCGACGCCGTGAACGTCGGTGGGTGGCTCGTCGTCGAGCACAACCTGGGCGCGGTGACGCTCGCGAGCGCCACGGTCGCCGGCAACCTCTCGTGCGCGAGCAACTGGGGTGCCGTCGACTTCGCCGGGGCCACGGTCTCGGGGCTCAGCACGGGTCAGTGCAAGGCCTGACGGCCTGACCCGCGCGGCGCCGGGTCGCGTGCGCACGGCGGACCCGACCCGGACCGGGTACGACTGCGGCGGGGCGGGATCCGGGGAGACCCGGGTCCCGCCCCGCCGTCGTCCCGGCGCCCGGGTCCGGGGCTCCCGGCTGCGGGATCAGGGCGCCGGCTCGGGGCTCAGCCCTGCGACGCGAGCCACTCGTTCACGCGGCGCTCGGCCTCCTCGGGCGAGACGTCCTCGACGCGCGTGAGGATCGCCCAGCGGTGGCCGAAGGGGTCGTGCACCGCACCGAAGCGGTCGCCCGTGACGAACGTCGACGGCTCCTCGAACGGCGTCGCGCCCGCCTCGACGGCCGCCTTCCACACCGCGTCGACGTCGGCGCAATACAGGACGTAGGAGTGGTCACGGCCGTCGCCACCCCGCGGCGCGACGAGCCCGGCGTCCGGGCTGGGGTCGCTGAGCTGGAGCCGGCCGTTCCCGAGGTCGAGCTCGGCGTGCGCGACCGTGCCGTCCGCGTTGTCGTTGCGCGAGACCAGCGTCGCGCCGAACACGCGCGTGTAGAAGTCGATCGCCCGCTCGGCCCCGTCGACGACGAGGAACGGCGTGAGCGAGGTGTACCCGGGCGGGACGGGTGCGACGGCGGGCTGCCCGGTCGACCCGGTGCCCGCGGCGGAGGTGGTGCTCTCGGTGGTCTGGGCGCTCTCGGTCATGTCCCCGATCCTGCCTACGGTGGCGGCATGGCGTCTTGGACGGAGGCGACACCCGACGAGGTCGCTGAGGCACGCGTGCCCCCGGCCCGCGGCATCCTGCACCCCGAGCTCGTCGGCCCGGTGTTCCGCCTCGGCCGCTACCCGGCGGCACCGGGGGTCGACGAGCACGTCGAGCACTACTGGGCGGTCGAGTGGGACCTGCCGACCGAGCGCACGCAGCCGTCCGACGTGCTTTCCCACCCGGCGCTGCACCTCACCGTCGAGGACGCCGACTCCCCGCAGCACGGCGTCGCGATGCCCGCCGCCCTCGTGCACGGCGTCCTGACGCGCCGCTTCGAGATCACGCTGCGCGGCAGCGGCCGGGTGATCGGCGCGAAGCTCCGCCCCGGCGCCCTCACGGCGCTCACCGGCGTCCCGGCGCACCGGCTGTCGGACCGGGTCGTGCCCGCGCGCGAGCTCTGGCCGGACGCGGACGCGCTGCGCGACGAGATCCTCGTGACCCCGCGCGACGAGGACCGGTGCGCCGTGCTCGACGCGTTCCTCGCCGCCCGCCTGCCCGCCGCGCCGGACCCGCGCTGCGCGACCGCCCGGGAGGTCGTCGCGCACGTCATGGGCGACCGGTCGCTCACGCGCGTCCACCAGGTCGCGGCCGCGCACGGGCTCACGGTCCGCACGCTCCAGCGCCTCGCGCGCGAGCACGTCGGCGTGAGCGCCACGTGGCTGATCCGCCGCGGCCGCCTGCAGGACGCCGTCGCCGACCTCCAGGCCGACCCCGGCACGGACCTCGGCGCGCTCGCGGTGCGGCTCGGGTGGTACGACCAGGCGCACCTGACGCGCGACTTCACCGCGGCGGTGGGCGTGAGCCCGGCCCGGTACGCGCGCAGCCTGCGCCCCGGGACGCCGCCCGCAGGGTGACGCAGCCCGCGGGGTGACTGTCGTCCGCGCACCCCGCGGCCCGAGGGCGGCGCAGCGCGGACAGCGCTGCGCCCACGGGCGACGGCCCGCCCCACCGGTCCGAGGTTCAGGCCCCCGAGGGCGGCCCTGCCGCCGCAGCGATCCGGTCGACGACGCCCGCGTCGTAGAAGAA
Organism: Cellulomonas sp. NS3; assembly: GCF_024757985.1. Classification (NCBI taxonomy): domain Bacteria; kingdom Bacillati; phylum Actinomycetota; class Actinomycetes; order Micrococcales; family Cellulomonadaceae; genus Cellulomonas; species Cellulomonas sp. NS3. The sequence continues at coordinate 4,528,305 of NZ_CP103289.1, forward strand.
GACCTCCGCGCCGTCCTGCGGGTCGGGCGCCACGTGAAACGTCGCGTGCAGGGACCCGTCGGGGCCGAGCTCGACGAGCGCCGCACCCGAGCCCCGCACCGCGCGCTCGGCACCCGGCGCCACGAGGGTGTCCGTCCGGTTCGCGACCCCGGGCGCGACGACCACCGGCCGCCCGGCGAACATCCCGGTCGTCGCGTGGTGGTAGTGCCCGGAGAGCACGACGCGCACGTCGCTGCCCGCGAGCGCCGCGGCGAGCCCGTCCAGCCCGCGCAGCCGGAGCACGTGGTGCAGGCGCGTGACCGGGGGCAGCGGCGGGTGGTGGACGACAAGCACCGTGCCGCCCGGCGCCGGCGTCCGCAGCTCCTCGCGCAACCGGTCGAGCTGCGCCGCGTCCAGCCTCCCGTAGCCCGCACCGGGCACCGAGCTGTCGAGCGTGACCAGGCGGTGCGCGCCGACCCACGACACGGCGTCGATCCGCTCCCCGGCGGCCGATCCCTCCGCGGCCGTTCCCTCGGCGGTCGCCCCGCCCGGGGCCGCGGCCTCGTCGCCCGCGGCCGACGCCTCCCCGGCGCGCCCGTCCCCCGCCCGACCGTCCCCGAGGTGCCCGTCCCCGAGCACCGCACGGAACGGGTCGCGCTGGTCGTGGTTGCCCGCCGCGAGGACGACCCGCGCCCCGCGGGCGTGCGCCCAGCCGCCGACGACGTCCCGGGCCGCCGCGTACGACTCGGGGCTGCCGTCGTCGGACACGTCGCCCGAGACCACCACCACGTCCGGCGCGGGGAGCACCGCGCACGCGGCCAGCACCCGGCGGGTGGCCTCGAGCGTGTCGACCGCCCCGTGGTGCAGCACGCCCGGGGCGGAGAGGTGGGTGTCCGACAGGTGCAGGATGCGCAGGGGCCGCTCGGTGGAGGTCATGCTCGATTCTCCCGGGTGGCGCGACGCGCACGGGACCCTGGACGCCCGGTCCCCCGCTCCGTAGCGTGCGTCGTGAGGCGCCGGACGGCGCGTCGTCCCCCGAGAGAGCGAGGTGGGTCGTGGAGCTCCGCACCGAGGTCCTGGCCACGGGGGGCAGCACCGCGGGCATCCTCGTCCCCGACGACGTCGTCGCCGCGCTCGGGGGCGGCCGGCGGCCCAAGGTCGTGGTGACCGTGAACGGCTTCACGTACCGGACGAGCGTCGCCCCGGTGGACGGGCGCTTCCTCGTCCCGCTCAGCGCGGAGCGCCGCGCCGCCGCGGGGGTCGCGGCCGGCGACGCGGTCGACGTCGTCCTCGAGCTCGACACCGCGCCGCGCGAGGTCTCGGTGCCCGAGGACCTCGCCGCGGCGCTCGACGCGCAGCCCGGTGCCCGCGCGCGGTTCGACGCGCTGCCGTTCAGCAACCGCCAGCGGCACGTGCTCGCGGTCGAGGGCGCCAAGGCCGCCGAGACGCGCGCACGCCGGGTCGAGAAGGTCGTCGCGACGCTGACGGACGAGCCGGCGGCGGGCGGCTGAGCTCGGTCCGTCCCTCGGCTCAGGTCGTCCGCATGCGGGCGACCCCGCATGCGCGACGGCTATCCGAGCGTCGTGAGCGTCTCCGGCGACGCGAGCGTCACGACGAGGATCAGCGCGGCGATGACGCCGAACAGTGCCAGCCCGACGACCCACGTCTTGACGGCCGGGCGGTCGTCGGCCCCGCCGTCGCGCCACCCGAGGTGGCGCCCTCCCGAGCGGTCCCGAGGGTCGGGGTGCGCACGCGGGGGCGACCCCACCGCGCACGACCCCGCGGCAACAGCCGACAACCGATTGCCGGTCCCCGTCGGACGTCCTGACGATGAGGTCATGGCACAGCTCACCCTCGGCCCCGACCGCCTCCTGCCGGCGGACCCCGCAATCCGTCCGGTCGCGCGCGAGCTCTACGACGCCGTGCGGGAGCTGCCGATCATCTCCCCGCACGGCCACGTCCCGCCGCAGTGGCTGGCCGACGACGTGCCGTTCGCCGACCCGACGTCGCTCCTGATCACCCCGGACCACTACGTGACCCGGATGCTGCACGCGCACGGGGTCTCGCTCGCCGACCTGGGTGTCGGCCAGGGCACGCTCACCCCGGAGCGGTCGCGTGCGGCGTTCCGCCTGCTGTGCGCGCACTGGGCCGCCTACCGCGGGACCCCGGTGAAGTTCTGGTTCGAGTCCGAGCTCGTCGACGTGTTCGGCCTCGACCTCGCGCCCTCGGCGGAGACGGCCGACGCGCTCTACGACGCGATCGCCGAGAGGATCGCGACGCCCGACTTCCGCCCCCGCGCGCTGTACGAGCGGTTCGGCATCGAGGTGCTGGCCACGACCGACGACCCGGCCGACGACCTGCGTCACCACCAGAAGCTTGCGGCGGACCCCACGTGGCACGGGCGGGTCGCGCCGACGTTCCGCCCCGACAAGTACCTCGAGCCCGCCACCCCGGCGTGGAACGGCCTGGTCGACCGGCTCGGCGAGGTCGCCGGCGTCGACACCGGGACGCACGCCGGCTGGGTCCGGGCGATGGAGGAGCGCCGCGCGTTCTTCGCGGCGCACGGTGCGACGTCGAGCGACCACTCGCACCGCGACGCGCGCATGGAGCCGCTGCCCGTCGCGGAGGCCGAGCGCCTGTACGGACGCGCGCGCGCCGGGCAGGTCACGCGCGAGGAGGGCGACACCCTGCGCCGCGACCTCATGTTCCAGATGGCCCGCATGGCGTCCGAGGACGGGCTCGTGATGACGCTGCACCCGGCGGTGCACCGCAACCACCACGCCCCGACGTTCGACCGGTACGGCGCGGACGTCGGCGCCGACATCCCGCTCGCGGTCGAGTTCACGGACGCCCTGCAGCCCGTGCTGAGCGCGTTCGGGACGTCGCCCCGCTTCCAGCTCGTGCTGTTCACGATCGACGAGACGGTGTACTCGCGCGAGCTCGCGCCGCTCGCCGGCTTCTACCCGTCGGTGTACGTGGGTGCGCCGTGGTGGTTCATCGACGCCCCGGAGGCCATGGGCCGGTTCCGCGGTGCGGTCACCGAGTCGGCCGGGTTCACCAAGACGTCGGGGTTCATCGACGACACGCGCGCGTTCCTGTCGATCCCGGCACGGCACGACGTCAACCGGCGGATGGACTCCGCCTTCCTCGCCAGGCTCGTCGCCGACCACCGGCTGACGCTCGACGAGGCGCTCGACACGGCGGTCGACCTCGTCGTGACCAACCCCAGGAAGGCCTTCCGGCTGTGAGCACCACGACCCCGACCGGCACCGTCCCCCTCCTGTCGCGCTCCGGGGGCCACGGCCGCCCCGCCGCGCCCGTCCGCATCGTGCACCTCGGCCTCGGCAACTTCTTCCGCGCGCACCAGGCCTGGTACACCGAGCACGCACCCGACGCCGGCGCGTGGGGCATCGCCGCCTTCACGGGCCGGTCGGCGGCGGCGGCGGAGGTGCTCGCACCGCAGGACGGCCTCTACACGCTGGTCACCCGCGCGGCGGACGGCGACGCGTTCGAGGTGGTGTCGTCGGTCTCGGCGGTCCACGCCGCGACCGACCACGAGGCGTGGCTCGGCTGCTGGGCGGCGCCCGAGACCGCCGTCGTGACGCTCACGGTCACGGAGGCGGGCTACCTGCGGGACGACGACGGCGGGCTCGACGTCACGCGGGACGACGTGCGCGCCGACATCTCGGCGCTCGGCAGCGACCCCCGGGCCGCGGTGGCGACGACGCCCGGCCGGGTCGTCGCCGGGTACCTCGCGCGCCGCGCCGCCGGCGCTGGGCCGGTCGCCGTCCTGCCGTGCGACAACCTCCCCGACAACGGTCCGGCGCTGCAGCGCGTCGTCGACGACCTCATCGACGCCGTCGACCCCTCGCTCGCGGCGTGGGCGCGGGAGAACGTCGCGTTCGGCACGACGATGGTCGACCGGATCACGCCCGCGACCACGGACGAGCACCGGGACGCGGTGCGTGCGGCGCTCGGCGTCGAGGACGCGTCCCCGGTCCCGACCGAGCCGTTCTCCGAGTGGGTCGTCGCCGGCCGGTTCCCGAACGGCCGCCCCGCGTGGGAGGCGGCGGGCGTGACGATGGTCGACGACGTGCTCCCGTTCGAGCAGCGCAAGCTCTGGCTGCTCAACGGCTCGCACTCGTTGCTCGCGTACGCCGGCTCGGCACGCGGCCACGTGACGGTCGCCGACGCGGTCGCCGACCCGGTGCTGCGGCAGTGGGTCGAGGACTGGTGGGACGAGGCCGCGCGGCACCTCACGCTCCCCGCCGAGGACGTCGCGTCCTACCGGCGCGCGCTGGTCGAGCGGTTCGAGAACCCCCGGATCAAGCACGTGCTGGCCCAGATCGCGGGCGACGGGTCGCAGAAGCTGCCGGTGCGCATCGTCCCGACGCTGCGCACCGAGCTCGCCGCGGGCCGGGTGCCGACCGGCGGGGCGCGGGTCGTCGCCGCGTGGACCTGCCACCTGCGCGGGCTCGGGGCCCCGGTCAAGGACGCCCGCGCCGACCACGTGCGTGCCCTGGGCCACGGCTCGCTCGCGGGGTCGGTCGACGCGGTGCTCGGCTTCCTCGGGCCCGACCTCGCCGCCGACGACGGCCTGCGCGGTGCGGTCCTCGCGGCCGCCGAGGAGCTCACGTCCGGGGCGGGCGCCCCGCGCTGACCGCCGCGGTCAGCCCGCGTCGTACGTGAGGTGCACCGCGTTCGACGTCGGGACGACCCGGCGCTGCACGAGCGCGCGGGGCGCCCCGCCGGAGAACAGCGGGGTCCCGCCGCCGAGCACCACCGGCGCGAGGTGCAGGGTCAGCGCGTCGAGCAGCCCGGCCCCGAGCGCCGAGGCGACGGTCGCGCCGCCGCCCATGAGGACGACGTCGAGGTCCGTCCCGCGGTCCGCCGAGGCGGCCTCCGCGCGCTCGCGCGCCACCCGGACGGCGTCCGGCAGGCCCGTGGTCACGAACGTCCAGTCGAGGTCGGCGAGCCGCACGGCCTCCGGCTCGGAGCTCGTCACGACGACGAACGCCGGTGTCGCGGCCTCGCCGGCGCCGTAGCCCGTCGCGTCGTCCCAGCCGCCCGGCCCGTCGACCACGTCGAACAGCCGGCGCCCCAGTACGACGGCACCGGACCGCCCCGTGGCCTCGCGCAGCACCCGGCGGTCCACGGGGTCGTCGGAGAACGCCCACGTGTGCAGGGCCTCGCCGCCCGTGCCGAGGCCGTTGTCCGGCCCGGGGTCAGGCCCGGTGACGAAGCCGTCCAGGGAGACCGAGATGTCGCCGACGACGCGTGTCATACGAGGGCAGACCCGGTCCGAGGCCCGATCTCATCGCGGGCACCGGCCGCGCGTCGTCCTGCGCGCCCGTGCTCGGCCCCCGCGCCGCCGTCAGACCAGGCCCGCCTCGTGCACGCAGATCGCGATCTGCACCCGGTTCTCGACGCCCAGCTTCGCGAACAGCCGCCCGACGTGGGACTTCACCGTCGCGACGCTCATGTAGAGCTCGGCGGCGATCTCGGCGTTCGACAGCCCCCGGCCGATGCCCACGGCCACCTCGCGCTCGCGCTCGCTCAGCACCTCGAGCCGGCCCGCGGCCTCGCGGTTGCGGCCGGGCGGGCTCTCCGCCCGGACCGTCGCGATGAGCTGCGCGGTGACGCTCGGCGAGAGGATCGGCCGGCCGGCGGCGACCGCGCGCACCGCGCCGACGAGCTCCTCGGGCGGGGTGTCCTTGAGCAGGAACCCGACGGCCCCGAGGCGCAGCGCGCTCACCACCATGTCGTCGGTGTCGAACGTCGTGAGGACGACGACGCGCGCGTCGGGGTCGGCGGCGAGCAGGCGCTCGGTCGCGGCGAGCCCGTCGAGCCGCGGCATCCGGATGTCCATGAGCACGACGTCGGGCCGCTCGGTGCGCGCGAGCTCGACCGCCTGGAGCCCGTCGGCCGCCTCCCCGACGATGACCAGCCCGGGGTCGCCGCCGAGGATGAGGCGGAGCCCGGCCCGCACGAGGGCGTCGTCGTCGACCACGAGCAGCCGAACCACCGGCAGCGCCGCGCTCATGCCGGCCACGGCAGCCAGGCCTGCACCGCGAACTGCCCGCGCTCGACCGCGGTCGTGAGCTCGCCGCCCGCGAGCTTCGCGCGCTCGGAGAGGCCCGCGAGCCCGACCCCGGGCGGCGGACCGCCGGTGGCGTGCGCCGCGAGCGGCACGGGGTTGCGGGCGCTCAGCACGAGGCGCTCCCCGGGGCGGCCGCCGATCTCGAGCCGCACCGGGAGCCCGGGGGCGTGCTTGCGCGCGTTCGTGAGGGCCTCCTGGAGGATGCGGTAGGCGCTGCGGCTCGTGCTCTCGGGCAGCGCGCCGAGGTCGCCCTCGGACGCGCCGCGGCTCGACAGGGTCAGCGAGCAGGTCACGGGGTTGCCGGCGGCGCGCGCCTCGTCGATGAGCTCCGGCAGCGCCGCGAGCGTGGGCTGGGGGCGCTCGGGCGGCGCGCCGGGCTCGCCGTCGCGCAGGACGCCGAGCACCTCCCGCAGCTCGGCGAGCGCGAGCTGCGCGTTGTCGCGGATCACCTCGGCCGTCTCGACCGTCTGCTCGCGGGTCAGGTCGTCGCGGTACACGAGGCCGCCCGAGTGCATCGCGACCAGCGAGATCCGGTGCGCGAGCACGTCGTGCATCTCGCGCGCGATCCGACCGCGCTCCGCGGTGCGGGCCTGGTCGACGCGGGCCGCCTGCTCGCGCTCCGCCGTCATCGCCCGGGCCTCGAGCGTCGCGAGCAGCTCGCGCTGGCCGCCGATGTAGAAGCCGATCGCGACGCACAGCACGAAGACGAACCCCGCGACGAGCAACGAGGCCCACCACGGCACGGGCTGCGCGGGCACGTACACGCGGTCGTACACGTACCCGGCGGCGACCCAGACGACCGCGACCGGCAGCAGCTCGCGCAGCCAGCGCCGGCGGGTCGCGAGCGAGACGAGGATGACCAGGACCGCACCGGCGCTGAACGCCGAGACGCTGCCGACCAGCGTCGCGAGCAGCGCCACCGCGAGCGGGGCGCGACGCCGGAACAGCATCAGGACCAGGCACACGACGCCGGCGCCGAGGTCGAGCAGCACGAGGCGCTCGCTCTCCGTCGGGAGCTCCTCGAGCGCGAACCCGAGGAAGACGAACCCGGTGAGCACGGCGAGGACGAGACGCCAGGTCGTCCCCCACACGCTCAGGGGCGGCGGCGCGAAGGGCGGCGTCGGAGGCATGCTCGCAGCGTAGGTCGCGGGCGCCGGAGCGGGTATCAGCCCCAGGTCGAGACCGGGCCCACCGACCTGCTACCTCGGTCGACCGCGCGGCCGCGCAGGTCAGCCGTCGATACCGGCGATGGCTCGCAGCGCCGCGACGTGCCGGGCGTACGCCGCGGCCCCGTCGGGCGACAGCGCGAGCCAGGTGCAGGGACGGCGTCCGACGCGCCCCTTCTCGACCTCGACGTAGCCGGCCCTCTCGAGCAGCGCGACCTGCTTGGAGAGCATCGGGGTCGTCACCTCGACGCTGTCGCGCACCGCGCCGAACTCGGCCTTGAGGACCCCGGCCAGTGCCGCGACGACCGAGAACCGGACCGCGTGGGTCAGCAGGTCGTCGAGGTCGCGGCGCGGGTGGGTGAGGCCCGGAGCGGCGTCCGGGGGCTCGACGGCCGACGGTGCGGCGGCGGCGGCCGGCTCGGCCGGGCTCATGCCCGGCGCTCCCGCACGGCGCCCACGAGCATCGGCAGCGCGACGACAGCCGCCGCGGGCAGCCAGAACGCGGCGTCGCCGTCGGGCCGGGCCACCCCGCACGCGATCGCGACCGCGTACAGCCCGAAGCTCAGCGCCCAGTACCGCGACGTGCGCTCGCGGGCGCCGGCGAGGTGCGCCGTGCGGCGCCGCTCCCACCACGCGGTCGCGGCGACGAGCACGCCCCAGGCGGCGAACACCGTCGCGCCGAGGAGCTTGGACTCCGCGAGGCCGATGGTCGCGGTGACGACCCCGAGCCCGAGGCCGAGGACGGCGAGCTTGCTCGAGGCCCAGCGGGCGCGGGCCCGGAGCCGGTCGGACGTGCGGGCGGCGTCGGCGAGGGCGTGGCGGGCGGCCTCGGGGGTCATGTCGGTCATGGGTGCCATGTTGGCAGGCAATTGCCGATATGGCAACTGGTTGCTGGATCGGTTCGTCCCTACGGGTGAAACGTGGTCCGCGCACGGACGGACGGGACAAACCGGACGTCCCTGTCGGCGCGGACCCCTAGGGTGGGCGCGGCTTTCCGCCCCGGCCCCCCACAGGGCCGACCCGCACCGCGACACGACAGGGATCACGTGACCCACGACCAGCAGGGCTCCACGCCGGCGCACGAGCCGCAGGGGACCCCCTCCGCCGACACGACCGCGCCCAGCACGCTGAGCCTCGAGAAGACCCCCGCGGCCCCGGCGACCACCGAGGGGACCGCGGCGGCCACGACCGACGCCGCCGCCCCCGCGGCCACGGCCGACGCGCCGTACGCGCCCGCGGACACGACGGCCTACCCGCCCGCCGGCTACGGCCAGCCCGGTGGGTACGGCCAGCCCGCCCCGGCGACCCGCGGGACCGACGGGATGTCGATCGCCGCGCTCGTCACCGGCATCCTCGGCCTCGGCTTCGTCCCCGTCATCCTCGGCATCCTCGGGCTCAAGCGGACCAAGGCCAACGGGACGTCGGGCCGCGGCCTGTCGATCGCGGGCATCGTGCTCGGCATCCTGTCGTTCATCGCCTGGATCGTGATCGCCATCAGCCTCGTCGTCGCGAGCAACGCGATCGTCGACTCCGTCAACGAGGCCGGCGGCCTCGAGGAGCTCACCGAGCAGCTCGAGGAGCTCGAGACGCCCGCCGTCGAGGAGCCCGAGGCCACCACGGGCACCGACGACCTCGCCACCAGCGCGACGCCGCTCAAGGACATCGCCCCCCTCACGGCCGGCGCGTTTACCACGACGGGCCTGACGGACGAGGCGACGATCACCGGCGCCGGCGCGCTCGAGGCGTACGCCGCGTCCTACACCGACGGCGTGTCGACGGTCGAGACCGTGGTGTCCAACTGGACGACCGGCGAGGAGGCGATCGCGCACGCGAACGCGCAGACCGCGGCGCTCGCGCCCGAGAGCCTCATCGACTCCGGCGAGCTCAGCGAGGTGCAGCAGTACTGGCTCTACGACGTCGCCGGCGTCAGCACGCTCGTCGCGACGAACGACACCGCGACGCTGACCTTCACCGGTCCGGCGGACGCCGTCACCGCGCTGTACAACGAGTACCCGCTGTGACCTGCTGACCGCACGGCAGCACAGCACCGACGCAGCACCGATGACCCGGTCCCCGTGGGGGCCGGGTCGTCGTGCGTCCGGGTCAGGTCTCCCCCGGACCAGGACGGTGGTCGGCGCGAGGCCGGCGACCCCGGCCCGCCCGTGGGTGCCTCAGCCGGCGCCGAGGTGGCGGAGGTACCGCCGCGGGTCGTCGAGGTACGAGCGCCAGTGCCCGACGACCGCGAGGTCCTCCCACGCGGTGGGCGCGAACCCGTGCTCGTCGAGCTCGAGGATCGTCGCGCCGGGCAGGGCCGTGAGCAGCGGCGAGTGCGTCGCGCACAGCACCTGCGCCCCCGCCGCACGGAGGTCGCCGAGCGTCTCCACGAGCGCGAGGCACGACGTGAACGACAGCGCCGCCTCGGGCTCGTCGAGCACGTAGAACCCCGGCTTCGCGAAGTTGCGGGCGAGCACCTCCAGGAACGACTCGCCGTGGCTCATCTCGTGCAGCGGCGGCGCGGGGTCCCCGGACGCCTCGAGGTAGGTGTACAGGCCGTGCATGGTCTCGGCGCGCAGGAAGTAGCCCCACCGGGCGGCGCCGGCCGAGCGCACGACCTGCAGCGCGGAGTGCAGCGGCGACTCGCTCGCGCGCGTGGAGTGCCGGGCGTTCGGGCTGCCGCCCTCGGCGTTCAGCCCCGCGGCGGCGGCGACGGCCTCGACGACCGTGGACTTGCCCGCGCCGTTCTCCCCGACCAGGAACGTCACACCCGGCGGCAGGTCGAGCCCCTCGCGCAGGAGCTGGGCGACGGCCGGCACCGTGTACGGCCAGCGGTCGCCGTCGACCTGCGCCTCGGGGTGGCGCTGCACGCGGCGGACCGGGCGCTCGTCGAACAGGTCGCCCGTCACGGCTGCGGGTTGGGGTGTCCTCCGCCGGGCCCGTACGGACCGGGCTCGGCGAACGCCTGGTCGGGTGCGACGGCGGGCGGCGCGAGCCTGCCCTCGAGCGCGCGGACACCCAGCGACACGGCGACGAGCGCGGCGCCGACGTACTGCAGCACCGAGAGCAGCTGCCAGACCCACTGGAAGAGGACCGTCCCGAACAGCGTGCCGCTGTCCATCAGCTGGTACGGCAGGACTCCGGCGAGCACGCCGGCGACGAGGAGGCCGACCCCCCACCAGAACATCCCGGCTGCGGTGACTCTCGACGGCATGCCGTCCTCCGGTTCGGTCGGACCGCGCCGGCGGTCGGCACGGTCCCGGGAGCGTAGCGCCGCGGACCCCCGGACCGGTGGCCGCGCACGCTCCCGGATGCGGGACGGGCCGGAGGCTACGGTGGCTCCGGTCGACGACGAGCTGGAGGACGCATGTACGTGGAGATCCCGGTCACCGAGGTGCTGGCGCTGGCCGCCGCGCGCGAGCCGCTGCCCCCGATGGTCCGGGCGGTGCGCGCGGAGGGCTCGACGATCCACGCGGACATCGACCTCAACGCGATCCCGGACGCCCCGACGGCGCTGCGCTGGGCCGCGATGGCGCTCGGCACGGTCAGCGTGAGCGCGACGTTCACCGGCTACGCCGAGGGCGTCGCGAGCCTGCGCGTCACGGTGCACGCGCGCTCGCTCCCCGCGCACGTGTTCATCAACCCGCTCGTGGGCCCGATCAACGACGCCCTGAAGCAGCGCGGCCTGCCCGACGGCCTCGTGCAGCTGCGCCGCGGCGAGAGCGAGCCGGTCGTGCTCGTGGGCGTGCAGAGCGCGGTCGACGCGAAGGCCAAGGGCGTCACGATCACGGACGTCGACCTGCGCGACGCGACCGCCCGCGTCCGCGCGACGATCGGCGCCGTCGCCTTCTGACGCCCGGTTCCCGGCGGGCTCAGCGCGCGGTCGGCGCCTCTCCCCCGGTCGGCGCGTCCCCTGCGACCCGGGCGTCCGGTGACGGCTCCTCCGGGGCAGGGACGCCGGGCAGCGGGCGCTGCATGCTCAGCGGCACCGGCCCGAGCGGCTCCGTGTGCCACCGCGTGGTCAGCGTGCCCGCGCCGTCGCCGACGAGGGTCAGCCGGTGCGGCGTCTCCAGCAGCACGACGTCGACGTGCACCGCACCGGTCCCCGTCGCGGCGGCCGCGACGGCGAGCGCGTGCTGACGGTCGGTCGGCTCGGTCACCGCCCAGCGCCCGTCGCCCGCCTGCGCCACCCACGTCTGCCCGTCGACGTCGACCTCCACCTCCCAGTGCGCAGCGACGCGGCGCAGCTCGAGGCGCTCCGCGCGCCCCTGCCCCGCCCGGCCGGCCTGGAACGCGACCTCGGTGAGCGGCGCCCCACCCACGGGCAGCGGGAGGGTGAGCGCGGCCAGCCGGTCCGTGAGCGCCCGCGCCGCCGCCGAGCGTGCCCTGCCGCCGTCCGCCGTGCTGCCGCCCTCGGCCGCGCTGCCGTCGCGGCCCGCCGCGCCGCCGGCGGGCACCTCCCCGAACGCCGGCAGGAGGTGGGCCCACGCCGCGTCGAGGATCCCCTGCATGTCCTCGGTGCCCGCCGTCGTCACGAGGACCGCGTCGTGCTCGGGCAGGACGACGCAGAACTGCCCGAACGCCCCGTCGCCGCGGTAGCCGTGTCGCGAGCGCCAGAGCTGGAAGCCGTAGCCCTGCGCCCAGTCGCCGCCGGACGCCCCGGCGGGCGTCTCGCCGCCTGACGCCGCCGTCGCGACGTGCACCCGGCTGGCGAGGTCGACCCAGCCCGCGGGGAGCACGCGGCGGCCGTCGAGCATCCCGTCGTCGAGCAGCAGCCGGCCGAACCGCGCGACCGCCTCGGTGGTGAGGTGCAGCCCGCTGAAGCCGAGGTCCTGGCCGGGCGGCGCCTGCTGCCAGCCGCCGACGGTGATGCCCAGCGGGGCGAACAGGCGCGGACCCAGGTACTCGGTCAGCGTGACGCCCGCGCGACGCTGGAGGATCGCGGCGAGCGCGTAGGTGCACGGCTGGTTGTAGGCGAAGTGCGTGCCGGGCTCGTGCTGCGGCGGGATCAGCAGGAACCCGCGGACGAGGTCGTCGGGGCTGAGCTCCCAGGCGTCGTCGTGCGTCTCCTCCGCGTGCCCGCTGGCCATCGCGGCGACGTGACGCACGAGCACCGACCGGCTGCGCGGGTCGGTGACCTCCGCGTCGAGCTCGGGGAAGTACGAGAGCACCGTCGCATCGAGGTCGACGAGCCCCTCCGCCACGGCGAACCCCAGCGCCGCCGACGTGAACGTCTTGCTGAGCGAGTACAGCAGGTGCACGCGCTCGGGCCCGTACGGGTGCCACCAGCCCTCGGCGGCGACGCGCCCGTGCCGCACGAGCATCACCGAGTGCAGCTCGATGCCGTGGGCGTCCACGTCGTCGAGGAAGGCGAGCACGCCTGCTGGGTCGACGCCCACGGCCTCGGGGGTGCTGCGCGGGAGCGGGCTCGTCCCGACGGACGTGGGCGTGGGCGTCATGAGCGCATCGGATCACGTTTCGGCACCCGCGGCACGGGTCAGCGCCGCGACGGCTCCTCGCGCTCGACACTCTCCCAGCCGGGCCGGGCCGGACGCGCGCCGAGGCGGTCGGAGCGCGAGCGGTACACGACGTAGGGGCGCCAGAGGTAGCCGACGGGGGCGCTGAAGACGTGCACGAGCCGCGTGAACGGCCACAGCGCGAACAGCAGCATCGCGGCCATGCCGTGCAGCTGGAAGCCGAGCGGGGCGTCGGCCATGAGCTCCGGGTGCAGGTCGAACCGGAAGATCCCGCGGAACCACACGGAGACGCCGTCGCGGTAGTCGTAGTGGCCGCCGAGGTTGAGGATCGACCCGATGATCGTGTTCCACATCCCGAGGAAGATCACGACCGCGAGGACGAGGTACATGACCTTGTCCATGCGGGTCGTCGCCCGGAACACGGGGCCGACGGTGCGGCGACGGTAGATGAGCAGGACGAGGCCGACGACGGTGCTGAACCCCGCGATCGCGCCGATCGTCACGGCGAGGACGTGGTAGAGCTCCTCGCTCATGCCGACCGCCTCGGTCCACGCCTTGGGGATGCCGAGGCCCATGACGTGCCCGAGGAACACCGCGAGGATCCCGAAGTGGAACAGCGGGCTGGCCCAGCGCAGCAGCCGGCGCTCGTAGAGCTGCGACGAGCGGGTCGTCCAGCCGAACTTGTCGTAGCGGTACCGCCAGACGTGCCCGAGCACGAAGAACGCGAGGCACACGTAGGGGATGACGACCCACAGCAGGGTGTCGGCGGTCGTGGTCATCGACGGGCTCCTGTCCCGGGCAGGTACGACGGCGGCGCGAACGGCTCGAGGCCGACCTCCTCGCCGGGCGGCCCCTCGGCGGCGAGCCGGGCGACGGCCTCGCGGTCGTCGCCGGCGAGCGGCGGCAGGGTCGCGCACACGGCGACGAGCGCGCCGGCGTACGGCGAGCCGAGGTCGAGCAGCGCGAGCCGGAGCAGCTCGAGCCCGGCGCGGTGGGCGAGCAGGAGCCGCAGGCCGGACTCCTGCGCGGCCTCGTCGCCGGTCGACGCGAACTCGAGCATCACCGCGAGGTGGTCGGGGAGCTCGTCGCCCGCGAGCTCGAAGCCCGCCGCGCGGTAGGCCTGCTTGAGCTCGACGAGGGCGACGCCGCGCTTCCGGGTGTCGCCGTACGCGTAGTACGTCAGGTAGGGCGAGCGGCGCCGGGCCAGGTCGAACGTCGTGACGTACTCGGCCGCGAGGGCGACCGGGCTGTGCGCGTCGAGATGGTCGAGGACCTGCTCGAGCGGGGCGCGGAGGTACCCGTCGAGCGTCGCGGCGGCGGTGCGCAGGTCGGGCAGCATCGCGAGCAGCTCGGGGCCCGGGTAGTCGAGCACGAGCGCGGCGATGCGGTGGACCAGCGCGGTCTCGCGGGTCGCCGCCTTCCGCGCGGCGTCCCGGCGCGCGAGCCGCCTCACGGCCGGCTCCCGGGCGCGGACGGGCCGGCACCGGGCTGGTCCGGACCGCCCGGGCCGACGCCCGGTCCACTCGGTCCGCCCGGTCCACGGGGGTCACCACCGGCTCCACCCCGGCCGCCGCCCGGTCCGTCGTCGGTCCGTGCGGCCGGCTCGGTCCCGGAGCCCGTCGGCCCGGGCACGGCTCCCCCGGCCGGCAGCGGCTGGACCAGCGCCGCCGAGTCGTCGCCCTCGGGCTCGCGCAGGTTCGCGCCGCCGGGCCCGGGCCTCGGCGGGAACATCCCCGCGGGTGCGCTCTTGCCGTCCCAGTTGAGGAGGTTGACGCGCGCCTTCCTCGATGCGGGCTCGGCGACGGTGTCCGTCGTCTGGCGCTGCTGGAGCATGTGGAAGTTCTCGACGGCGATCGGGTCGTTCCGGAACGCGTCGCCCGAGCCCTCGCCGAACGGTCCCGACCCACCCATCCCGGGTCCGCCGTCGTAGTCGAGGCTGCACTCGGTCGCGAGCTCCTCGAGGCCGTGCGCCTGCTCGGCGTGGGCCGCGGGGACGACGTACCGCTCGTCGTACTTCGCGAGCGCGAGCAGGCGGTACATCTCGTACATCGTCGCCTCGTCCATCCCGACGGACTCCGGGATGCGCGGGTTGCCGGGGCGGCCCATGTTCAGGTCGCGCATGTACGAGCGCATCGCCGCGAGCCGCTTGAGCACCGACGTGACCGGCGCCGTCTCGCCCGCGGTGAACAGCTCCGCGAGGTACTCCACCGGGATGCGGAGCGTGTCGATCGCCGCGAACAGGTTCGAGGTGTCCTCGCTGTCGACGCCGGTCTCCTGCACCACGTCGACGACCGGCGACAGCGGCGGGATGTACCAGACCATCGGCATCGTCCGGTACTCGGGGTGCAGCGGCAGGGCGACCTCGTAGGTGCTGATCAGCGCCCAGATCGGCGAGCGCTGCGCCGCCTGGACCCAGTCGTGCGGGATCCCGGCCCGCTCGGCCTCGCGCTGCACCTCCGGGTCGTGCGGGTCGAGGAACACCCCACGCTGCGCGGCGAGCAGGTCCTTCTCGTCGGTGACCGACGCCGCGGCGAGCACCCGGTCGGCGTCGTAGAGCACGAGCCCGATGTACCGCAGCCGCCCGACGCACGTCTCGGAGCACACTGTCGGCAGCCCCACCTCGATGCGCGGGAAGCAGAACGTGCACTTCTCGGCCTTGCCGGTCTTGTGGTTGAAGTAGACCTTCTTGTACGGGCAGCCCGTGACGCACTTGCGCCAGCCGCGGCACGCGTCCTGGTCGACGAGCACGATGCCGTCCTCGGCGCGCTTGTAGATCGCCCCCGAGGGGCACGACGCCGCGCACGACGGGTTGAGGCAGTGCTCGCAGATGCGTGGGAGGTAGAACATGAACGTCTGCTCGAACTCGAGCCTGACCTTGTCCGAGACCTTCTTCAGCACGGGGTCGTGGACGGTGAGCTCCGGGGCGCCGCCGAGGTCGTCGTCCCAGTTCGCGCTCCACCCGACCTGCATGTCCTTGCCGCTCAGCAGCGACCTGGGGCGGGCGACCGGGACGTGGTCCTGCAGCGGGGCGTTCGTCAGGTTCTCGTAGTCGTACGTCCACGGCTCGTAGTACTCGTCGATCGACGGCTGCTTCGGGCTCGCGAAGATCGTCAGGAGGTTCTTCAGCCTCCCGCCCGCCTTGAGCTGCAGGCGGCCCTTCTTGTTGAGGGTCCAGCCGCCCTCCCACCTCGCCTGGTCCTCGTAGGTCCGCGGGTAGCCCTGGCCGGGGCGGGTCTCGACGTTGTTGAACCAGACGTACTCGGTCCCCGTCCGGTTCGTCCACGCCTGCTTGCACGTGACCGAGCACGTGTGGCAGCCGATGCACTTGTCGAGGTTCATGACCATCGCCATCTGCGCCATGACCTTCATCGGGTCACACTCCGCACTGCGCTCGTTCCTCGCTCCGTACGTCGCCGTTCCAGCATTCGGGTCACGCTCCCCACCGCGCTCGTCCCGCACGCCATCTCAGTACTCCACGTCCTGCGAGCGGCGGCGGACGACCGTCACCTCGTCGCGCTGGTTGCCGGTCGGGCCGAGGTAGTTGAACGCGTAGGCGAGCTGCGCGTAGCCGCCGATGAGGTGGCTGGGCTTCACGAGCAGCCGGGTCAGGGAGTTGTGGATGCCGCCCCGCTTCCCGGTCGTCTCGGCCTTCGGCACGTCGATGAGCCGGTCCTGCGCGTGGTACATGTACACCGTCCCCTCGGGCATCCGGTGCGAGACGATCGCCCGCGCGACCACCACGCCGTTGCGGTTCACGGACTCGACCCAGTCGTTGTCGCGGATGCCGACCTTGGCCGCGTCGCGGTCGCTCATCCAGATCGCGGGGCCGCCGCGCGAGAGCGACAGCATGAAGAGGTTGTCCTGGTACTCGGAGTGGATCGACCACTTGTTGTGCGGGGTCAGGTAGCGGACGGTCACGCCGAGCTCGCCCCTCGGCCCCGCCGGACCCGTCGCGCCCACCGCTCCCTCGCTGAAGAGCGCCTGCATGTTCAGCGGCGGCCGGAACACCGGCAGCCCCTCCCCGAGCTCGGTGATCCAGTCGTGGTCGAGGTAGAAGTGCTGGCGACCGGTGAGCGTGTGCCAGGGCTTGAGCCGCTCGACGTTGACGGTGAAGGGCGAGTACCGCCGCCCGCCGTGCTCGGTCCCGGACCACTCGGGTGACGTGATGACGGTCGTCGGGGCGGCCTGGGTGTCGGCGAACGTGACCTGCTTGCCCTCGTGCTCGGCGGCCAGGTCGGCCATGCGCGTCCCGGTGCGCTTCTCGAGCGTGTGGAAGCCCTGCACCGCGAGCCGGCCGTTCGTCGTGCCGGACAGCGCGAGGATCGCCTCGCACGCGTGCACGTCCCTCGACAGCAGCGGACGCCCGTCGGCCACCGCGCCCGGCGCCCCGGCGGCGATCCGCGCGACGCCGTTCTTGCGCCGCAGGTACTCGATCTCCGGGCCGACGTCGAACGTCACGCCCTTGGTCGTCAGGCCCGCGGTGTCCGGGACCGGCCCGAGGGTCGCGAGCTTCGCGGCGACGGCCGGGTAGTCCCGCTCCACGACGACGAGCTTGGGCATCGTGCGGCCCGGCACCGCGTCGCACTCGCCGGCCTTCCAGTCCTGCACGCGGCCGTGCGGGTTCGCCATCGCGTCCGGCGTGTCGTGCGTGAGCGGGACGGCGACGACGTCCTGCCGGACGCCCAGGTGCTTCACCGACTGCCGGGACAGCTCGCGGGCCAGGGTGTGGAAGATCTCGAAGTCCGTGCGGGTCTGCCACGGCGGCGCGATCGCCGGGCTGAACGAGTTCACGAACGGGTGCATGTCCGTGGTGTTGAGGTCGTGCTTCTCGTACCAGGTCGCCGCGGGCAGCACCACGTCGGAGTACACGGTCGTGCTCGTCATCCGGAAGTCGAGCGAGAGCAGCAGGTCGAGCTTGCCGCTGGGCGCCTCGTCGTGCCACGTGACGTCGCGGGGCCGGGAGCCGGGCGGCGCCTCCGTGGCGCGCAGGTTCGAGTCGGTCCCGAGCAGGTGGTGCAGGAAGTACTCGTTGCCCTTGCCCGACGAGCCGAGCAGGTTGGCCCGCCACACCGTCAGCACGCGCGGCCAGTTCTCGGGGGCGTCGGGGTCCTCCGCCGCGAACCGCAGGCGGCCCTCGGTGAGCTCGCGCGGCACGTACTCCCCGACCGGCAGCCCGGCGGCCTCGGCGTCGGCCGCGAGGTCGAGCGGGTTGCGGTCGAACGTCGGGTAGGACGGCATCCAGCCCATGCGCGCCGACTTCGCGATGACGTCGGCCGTCGTCATCCCGGCGAACGCGCCGCCCGTGCCCGGCGTCGCCGCCGAGAGCGTGTCGGCGCTGAACGGGTCGTAGCGGAACTGGTCCGTGTGCAGGTACCAGTACGCGGTCTGGATCATCGTGCGTGGCGGGCGGGCCCAGTCGTTCGCGGTCGCGTACATCTGCTGGCCGGTGACCGGGCGGACCTTCTCCTGCCCGACGTAGTGCGCCCAGCCGCCGCCGTTGACGCCCTGGCAGCCCGTGAGCGTCGTGAGGGTGAGGAACGTGCGGTAGATCGTGTCCGAGTGGAACCAGTGGTTGGTCCCGGCGCCCATGAGGATCATCGACCGGCCGCGGGACTCCTCGGCGTTGGCCGCGAACTCCCGCCCGATCCGCTCGGCCTTGGCCGCGGGCACGCCCGTGAACTGCTCCTGCCACGCGGGTGTCCCGGGCTGCGACGCGTCGTCGTACCCGGTGGGCCACTCCCCCGGCAGGCCGTCCCGCCCGACGCCGTACTGCGCGAGCAGCAGGTCCAGCACGGTCGTCACGACGTGCTCGCCGACCCGTCGCACGGGCACGCCGCGCCGCGAGGCCGCCGCCGACCCGTCGAGCGTGTCGAACCGCGGCAGCTCGACGACCACCGACTCCGCCGACCCCACGTCGCCGAGCACCGGGCCGCCCGCGCTGAGCAGCGGCTCGACGTCGCCGAGGTCGAGGTTCCAGCGCCCGACGCCCTGCTCGCCGTACCGGTGGCCCAGCGACCCGCCGGGCACCACCGGCCTGTCCGTCCGCGCGTCGAGCAGCACCGTCTTGAACGCCGCGTTCTCGCCCTGCGCCTCCTTCCCCGGCAGGTCCTCGGCGGTGAGGAACTTGCCCGGGACCCAGCGCCCGTCGCGCTCCTCGAGCCGCACGAGGAACGGCAGGTCGGTGAACCGCTGCACGTAGTCCGTGAAGTACGGGACCTGCCGGTCGACGAAGAACTCCTTCAGCGTCACGTGCCCCATCGCCATGGCGAGCGCGCCGTCCGTGCCGGGCTGCACCGCGAGCCACTCGTCGGCGAACTTCACGTTGTCCGCGTAGTCGGGCGAGACCGCGATCACCTTCTGCCCGCGGTAGCGCGCCTCCGCCATCCAGTGCGCGTCCGGGGTGCGGGTCACCGGGAGGTTCGAGCCCCACATGACCAGGTAGCCGGCGTCCCACCAGTCGCCGGACTCCGGGACGTCCGTCTGGTCGCCGAACACCTGGGGCGACGCCACCGGGAGGTCCGCGTACCAGTCGTAGAACGACAGCATCGGGGCGCCGATCAGCGCGTGGTACCGGGCGCCCGCGCCGTGCGACACCATCGACATCGCCGGGATCGGGGAGAACCCCGCGACGCGGTCCGGACCGTGCTCCTTGATGGTGTGGACCTGCGCCGCGGCGACCAGCTCGACCGCCTCGTCCCAGGTGGCGCGCACCAGCCCGCCCTTGCCGCGCGCCCGCTTGTACCGCCTCGCCTTCACGGGATCGTTCACGACGTCCGCCCACGCGAGCACCGGGTCGCCGAGCCGCGCCTTCGCCTCGCGGTACAGCTCGAGCAGCACGCCGCGCACGTACGGGTACCGGACCCGGGTGGGTGAGTACGTGTACCAGCTGAACGCCGCGCCGCGCGGGCACCCCCGCGGCTCGTACTCCGGGGAGTCCGGGCCCACCGACGGGTAGTCCGTCTGCTGCGACTCCCACGTGATGATGCCGTCCTTGACGTACACCTTCCACGAGCACGAGCCCGTGCAGTTGACCCCGTGCGTCGAGCGGACGACCTTGTCGTGGCTCCAGCGGTCCCGGTAGAAGGTGTCGGCGTCGCGCCCGCCGATCTGGTGCAGCGTCCGCAGGTCCTGCGACACGGAGCTCTTCGTGAGGAACCGCCGCGTCCGCAGCAGGGCCTCCGTCACGTCGCCGTCGAGCCGGGGCGGGTCGTTCTGCAGGGTCACGGTGCGCGGTCCTTCCGGGTGGTCGGTTCCAGCGGGTCGTGCGGGTGCGGGGCGGCGTCAGGCGGGGGCGCGCTGCGCTCGGGCGTGGCGGCGGACGGGTCCGCGCGTGAACAGGGCCGTGAGCACGCAGACGACGGCAAGGAGCGCGAGACCCAGGCTGTAGTCGCCGACGACGTCGAACACCGCGCCCATGACGAGCGGCGGCACGAACCCCCCGAGCCCGCCCGCGGCACCGACGAGCCCGGTGACGGCGCCGACCTTCTCGGGCGGCGCGAGGCTCGCGACCAGCCCGAAGGTGGCCCCCGAGGACGCCCCGAGCAGCGCCGCGAGGCCGAGGAACGCGATCGTGCCGACCGGGATGAGCGGCAGCTCGAGCGCCGCCACCCCGGCGAGCACGGCGGCGCCGACGAAGCACACGACGAGCACGGTCGTCGCGTCGTACCGGTCGGTCAGCGCTCCCCCCACCGGGCGCATGAGCACCGCGAGCACCACGAAGCCTGCGGTCCGCAGCGCGGCGTCCTCCTGCGTGAGGTCGAACGCGTTGATGAGGTACGTGGGCAGGTAGACGCTGAACGCGACGAACCCCCCGAAGCCCACGGCGTACAGCACGCTCAGCTGCCCCGTGGCCCGCAGCCGCGCGGTCGCCCACGTGCGCGCGAGGAACGAGCCCTGCGGCACGACCCGCCCCGGGGCGTCGCGCACGAGCAGGCCGGACACCACCGCGTACACCGTCAGCACGCCGGCGACGATGAGGAACGGCGCCTCGGGACCGACCGCGTTCGTCAGCCGCACGGTCGTGAACGCCGAGATCGCCGTCCCGCCCATGCCGAGGCCGAAGATGCCGAGCGCCGTGCCGCGCCGCGCCGGTGGGTACCACGCGTTGACGAGCGGCACCCCGATCGCGAACGCCGTGCCGCCGAGACCCAGGAAGAACCCGCCGACGAGCATCGCCGCGAAGCTCTCCGCGACCAGGCCGACGAACAGCACCGGCAGCACCGTCAGGATGCTCACGGCCGGGAACATGACCCGCGCACCGACGCGGTCCGTGAGCGCGCCCACCGGGATCCGCCCGAGTGACCCGACCACGACGGGCACCGCGACGAGCACCGCCTGCTCGAACCCGGTCAGGTCGAGCCGCTCCCGGTAGGCCGCGCCGAGGGGGCTGATGAGCGCCCACGCCCAGAAGTTGACGAGGAACCCGAGCGTCGCGAGCACGAGGTTGCGGGTCGACCCGCTGGGTGTCGCGGGCGGCGCCGACCGGGCCGTCGCTGCCGCCGTGCGACCCCCGGAGCCGCGCCCCGCAGGCGCCGTCCCGGCACGACCGTGCTGCTGTCCGCTGCGTCCCGACACGGGGCCCCCTCGCAGTTCGTCACGTCGTCGTGACTCCTCGGCAGGTCGTCTCGAACGTAGCACCGGGCGTCCGCGGGGGGCAGGACGTCGGGCCCTTGACCTGCGCGGGGGCGTGGCAATACAGGGGACGCACCCGCACCGGGACGCGCGGTGGCGCGGGACGCCGGAAAGCCGGGGACGTGGCGCGCTCGCGCGGCCTAGGGTGCCGCCGTGATGACCGCCGAGGAGATCCGTCGGCGTGCGGCGCGCATCGAGCACGCCTGCGCCGCGGCGCTCGCGCTCGTCCCGACGCACGACCGCTCCCTGCCGCGCGGCCGCCGGACCGCGGCGTAGCGCGCTCGCGACGACCGTCTGCGGGCGGCCGAGCGTGCCCACGCCGACGCGGGCGCGGTCGTGCGGGCGGAGCACGCAGCGCTCTTCGTCCCGCTCGAGCGGGCGTGCGACGCACTGCCGAGCGGCGACCAGGCGGCCGTCGAGCAGCTGCTCGTGCTCCTCGAGGCGGACCCGTGGTGCTTCGGCTCGGGGTACCTCAAGGCCCGGGTCATGGAGGCGTTCGTGCGGCTCCCCGACCGGGACCCGCGGACCGTGCGCCGGCTCCAGGACGTCGTCGTGCACCGCGCAGCGTGGCCCCAGCGGTGGCTGCTGCGCCCGACCGCCCGCCTCGCGGTGACCGTGTGGGACGACACGCTGCGGGCGCGCATCGAGGCGGTCGCGACGGACGACGGCACCGCCGGCACGGCCGCGCGGATGCTGCTCGACGCCGTGGCACGGCGGCAGGTGCCGGTGCGCTCCTGAGCGGCGGGACGGCGGACGCGCGACGGGTCCCGGCGTGTGCGGTGCGGGACCCGTCGCGCCCGTGAGGTGCGGTCCGGTCAGCGGGCGAGACGGCTCGCCAGGAGCTGCTTGCCCTGCTCGGCGCCCTTGCGGCTCTCGCCCTGCGCGCGTCGGAAGAACTCGGCGAGCTCGGTGTCGCCGTCGCGCTCCGCGTCCTGGACGTAGGTCTCCAGCCGCAGCGCGTTGTCGAGGCACGCCTGCGTGAACCAGAGGATGTTGTAGTCCTTGTCCTTGGTGCCGGTGACGCTTCCCGTCTCTCCTGTGCTGGTCATCGTGGGCTCCTTCGCCCTCGTGCGTGGTGCTCGGGTCCCCGCCCGCAGGTGTGCGGACCGGTGGACCGCTGCGGCGGCGGGCTCGACCGCGAGCACCACCCACGCTTCTCGCATCCGGGCCGCCCCGCAACCCTCGCGGCGCCGCGGTCAGTCGCTCGCCAGCACGACGAGCCGCTGGGTCGCTCGGGTCATCGCGACGTAGCGGTCGACGGTGCCCGCGATCCCCGTGTCCCCCGCTCCCCACACCTCGGGGTCCACGAGCACGACCAGGTCGAACTCGAGCCCCTTGGTCAGCTCGGGGGGCAGCGAGCGCACCCGGTCCCGCGCACGGAAGCCCGGGTCGCCGACGACGACCGCGACGCCCTCGTCGTGCTGCGCGAGCCACGCGCCGAGGATCGCGTCACGCTCCGAGACGTGCGCGTGGAGCACGGGGACGCCGGACCGGCGCACTGCCGTCGGCACGTTCGCATCGGGCAGCACCGACCGGATGACCGGCTCCGCGGCCGCCATGACCTCCTCGGGCGTCCGGTACCCGATCGTCAGCGACGCGACCACGACGTGCGTGAGCCCGACGCGCGCGAGCCGCTCGGTCCACGGCTCGGTGAACCCGTGCCGGGCCTGCGCGCGGTCCCCGACGATCGTGAGGCTGCGCGACGGGCAGCGCGCGAGCAGCATCCGCCACTCGGCGTCGGTGAGCTCCTGCGCCTCGTCGACGACGACGTGCGCGAACGGCCCGGCGAGCAGGTCCGGGTCGGAGCGCCGCGGGGTCTCCGGGTCGACGAGCGCGTCCTGCAGGTCCTGCCCGCGCAGCATCGACATGAGCTGCAGCTCGGAGTCGTCGGTCTCGACGAGGTGCGCGACGACGTCGGCCATCCGCTCGCGCTCGGCGGCGACGGTCGCCTGGTGACGCGCACGTCGACGGGACGCCTCGGGGTCGCCGAGCCGCCGGCGCGCGGCGTCGAGGAGCGGGAGGTCGGCCACGGTCCACGCCTGGGCGTCCGGGCGCTGGAGCGCCGCGACCTCGTCCGGTTCGAGCCACGGCGCGCACAGCCGCAGGTATGCGGGCACCGACCACAGGTCGCCGACGACGTCGGTGGGCTCCAGCAGCGGCCAGGCGCGGCCGAACGCGCGCACGAGGTCCGGGTCTCGCGCGAGCGCCCGGCGCAGGAGCCCGGCGTCCACGTCGTCGTCGTCGCGGTGCTTGTCGACGAGGATCCCCAGCAGCGCGTCCCAGACCTCGTCGCGGGCCTCGTTGTGCGGGGTGCCCGGTTCCGCCGCGTCGAACGCCTCGGACCAGTCGTCGGGCCCGAGCCGCACGTCGGCCCAGTCGGTCTCGACGGTCGTGCCCGTGGTCGGCGGCCGCTCGTAGAACGCGACGGCCCGGTCGACCGCGTCGACCATGCCCGCCGACGACTTCAGCCGCGCGACCTCCGGGTCCGCCTCCGGCCCGGCCGTCGCCCCCTCCGGGACGAGGTCGCGCAGCGTGCACGTCTGCACGCCCTCCTCCCCCAGGCTCGGCAGCACGTCGCCGACGTACGCGAGGTACCGCTCGTGCGGACCGACGAACAGCACGCCGCCACGCCGGTGCCCGAGCCGCGGGTCGGAGGACAGCAGGTACGCCGTCCGGTGCAGCGCGACGACCGTCTTGCCCGTGCCCGGACCGCCGTCGACCACGAGCGCGCCCCGAGACCCCGCCCTCACGATCGCGTCCTGGTCGGCCTGGATCGTCGCGAGGACGTCGCGCATCCGCGGCGAGCGGCTCGCGCCGAGGCTCGCGACGAACGCCGACTGGTCGTCGAGCGCCGCGTGCCCCTCGAGCCCGTCCGGGGCGAAGACCTCGTCCCAGTAGTCGCTGATCCGCCCGCCCGTCCAGCGGTACCGCCGCCGGCTCGTGAGACCCATCGGGTCGGCGTGCGTCGCCCCGAAGAACGGCTCGGCCGCCGAGGAGCGCCAGTCGACGAGCAGCCGGCGCCCGTCCGCGTCCGTGAGGCCCGCGCGTCCGACGTAGACCGGCTCGGACCCGTCGGCGGGGACGGTGCGCCCGAGGCAGAGGTCGAGCCCGAACCGCTGCAGCAGGCGCAGGCGCGCGGTCAGGCGATGGATCTCCTGGTCGCGCTCGAGCGCCGCCGTGCCGCTGACGCCGGGTGCCCGGCGGGCGTCGTCGAGCCGCCTCGAGAGCTCGGCGACCTGCTGCTCGAGGGCCGCGGCGACGGCCGTGAGGTGCTGCTCGTCGGCCGCCGTCAGGGCCGGGTCCGCCTTCGCGGTCAGGTGGTCGGGGAGGTCGAAGGCGCTGGTCGTCACGGGGAGCATGTGTCCGCCCATCTGCGTCGGGACTGCCTGGGCCGGCGATTCTGCGCCCCGACGGGGGTCTTGCCACAAGCCCCCGGGTGGTTTATAGGTTGAGAGTGGCGGGAGGCGGCGGACGCCTGCGCCCCCGTCGATCCCGCCGAGGCGCAGCCCCACGGCGCCGGGTCCTGAGACCGTCCGTGGGCGTGATCGGATGGACCCGTGACCGCACGCGATCAGACCCTCGCCCGCCGCGCCTTCACCACCGTCGCCGTCGTCGAGGCGGTGACCTGGACCGGCCTCCTCGTCGGGATGTTCCTCAAGTACGTCACCGAGACGACCGAGGCCGGCGTGTGGCTCTTCGGCCGCCTGCACGGCGCCGCGTTCCTCGTCTACTGCGTGACGACGCTCGTCGCCGCGCGGGTGCTGCGGTGGTCGTGGCTCGTGACCCTGCTCGCGCTCGCCGCGAGCGTCCCGCCGCTGACGACGCTGCTGTTCGAGGTCGTCGCGCGCAGGCGAGGGCTGCTCGGCGCGCCGCGGCCGAGGACGGAGGACGCGCAGCCCGTACCCGCGCAGGTCGGACGGTGAGGCACGGGCCCCCCGCACCGAGGTGTGCTGAGATCAGGCGCCGGGCCTGAACCAGCCGTCGACCGTCGCGGCGGACCAGGCGACGAGCTCGGCGCAGCACCTCACGGGGACTCCGGCGCTCTCCGCGCCCGCGGCGAGGCGGTCGACGGCGTCGTCCAGGTCACGCGTCCCTGGCGGCGGCCGCAGCAGCCAGAGCCGACCGGGCGGCCGTGCAGGGACGCCGGCGTCGGCCAGGAGCGAGGCGACGACACCCTCCACCTCCGCGTGGTCCCACGCCGACCAGGGGATCTCCGGGCCCGGAACTCCGTCGCACACCGTCCGGACGACGCGCACGGACCGGTCGGGCACCCAGGCGCGCTGCCGCGCCGGCCACACCGCCGGGAGGAAGCACCACAGCGGCGCGTCGGGCGCCAGGTGCCAGCCCTGCGCGCGGGCGGCGGCGACCGACGGCAGGCGCTCGGGCGGCAGCGGCTCCGCCGGCCACGGGTCACGCAGCAGGCCGTCCTCGCCACCCCAGTCGCCGACCACCCGACGAGTCTGACAGCGACGCCGTGCCCTCCGGCGGTGGACGCGGCGCGCGCCCCGGCCCGCGTCGGCCAGGTCCGGAGCGGGCGAGCCGAGCGGTGAGCCAGAGCGGCGAACAGGCGCAGCGGGCTGCGTCCGCGAGCGGACGCCCGGCTACGCTCGACCGACGAGCGGGCCGCTGACGGCAGCGGCCCGGTGACCCGGCGAGGAGGACACGTGCGCGCGGCAGCCCCGGTGCAGGCCCGGCTCACGCGCGCCGCCGCGTCCCCGACGGTCCTGTGGGTTCTCGCCGTCGCCTCCGCGTTCGTCGCGACCGCGAGCGCGTCGCCGTCGCAGGTCTCGCTGACCGCCGCGCTGGGCCTGCTGGCTGCCGCGACGCTGGCCTCGATGGTGCCGCTGCTGCGAGCCGTCGTCGCCCGGGTGGCGGCCGTCGTCCTGCTCGTCCTGACCGCGCGGCACCGTCCGCCGCGCGCACCCCGGCCGGCGCCGCTGCGCCAGCAGGACCCGGCGACACCGGGCCGTCCGCGGCCGCGGGCACCGGGGGCGACGCTGCTCCCGCGGGCCGCCTGACGTCACGCGCCGGACCTGAGGGTCCGCGCGGCGCACCGGGCGTGGTGCGGGAGCGATCGCCTCCCACCCCACCTCTCGCCTGGAGTCCCCCGTGCCCGTCGTCGATGCCGTCCTGTCCGCCTTCTCGACCCTCGTCCACCCGCTGCAGCTGCTCGTCGCGTGGCTGCTCGCGGGCTTCCACCACCTCGGCGCCGCCGCCGGGCTCGACCCCGCCGGGGGCCCCGCCTGGGCGCTGGCGATCGTGGGGCTCGTCGTGGTCGTGCGCCTCGCGCTCGTGCCCCTCGTCGTGGTGCAGGTCCGCGCCCTGCGCGGCGTGCAGGCGATCCAGCCCGAGCTGCGCCGGCTCCGCGACCGGTACGTGGGCCGGACCGACGCCGCGAGCCGTCAGGCGCTCCAGCGCGAGCAGGCCGAGCTGATGCGCACCTCGGGGGCGAACCCGCTGCTGGGCTGCCTGCCCGCGCTCGTCCAGGCGCCCGTGCTGTTCGCGCTGTTCGCGACCGTCCAGGGGCTGAGCCGGCACGAGCCGGTCGGTGCGCTGACGGGTGCGCTCGTGCGCCAGGCCGACGCCGCGACCGTGCTCGGCGCGCCGCTCTCGGGGGTCCTGTGGGGGTCGGGGCACGGGCCGACGATCGCCGTCACCGCGGCGATGATCGTCCTGATGGGGCTGACGCAGCTCGTCACGCAGCGGATCACCGCGACGAGGAACACCTCCCCGGCGTCGCTCGAGGGCAACCCGCTCGCCCGGCAGCAGCAGACCGTCCTGCTGTGGGTCCTGCCGGTGCTCGTCGCGGTGCCCGGGCTGCACGTGCCGGTCGGCGTGCTCCTGTACTGGCTCACCAGCACGGTGTGGTCGCTCGGGCAGCAGCTCGTGGTCCTGCGCGTCCTGCCGAACCCGGGCTCCGCGGCCGACCGTGCGCGCACCGAGCGGCTCGCGCGGCGGGCGGCGCGCGGCTGAGTCGCTCGGGGCGGTCCGTCGTCCCGGCGCGCGCACGGCACCGTCGGCCGTGCGGCCCGGGGCGGTGCGCGGCACCCGGCACGGCAGCACCGTCCTGGGGCCGTGGGCCGGGGTCGGCCCAGGCCTCGACACGACCGCGGCATCGTGGGCACGCTGGGGGGCGGCGGCGCCGGTGAACGGCGAGGCCGGTGGGTGGTCGAGCCGCTGTCGGCCACATTTCCGCACGACCGTGCTGTTATTTTCGGACGATCGTGCTATTTTCGCGGGATGACGACGACCGCCCTGCCCAAGGGACGCCGCACCCGGGACGCCGTGCTCACGCGCGGCGTCGAGCTCGCGTGCCGCGTCGGGCTCGGCGGGCTCACCATCGGCGGGCTGGCCGACGAGGTCGGGATGTCGAAGAGCGGGATGTACGCGCACTTCGGCTCGAAGCAGGCGCTGCAGCTCGCGGTGCTCGACGCGGCCGCCGAGGAGTTCGCGACGACCGTGATCGTGCCCGCGCTGCGGGCCCCGCGCGGCGTGCCGCGGGTCCGCGCGCTCGCCGAGCTGTGGATCCGGTGCGGGCTCGAGCGCCAGCCCGGCGGGTGCCTGTTCGTCAAGGCCAGCACCGAGCTCGACGAGCAGGACGGCCCGGTCCGCGACCGGCTGCGTGAGCAGCACCAGCAGCTCGCGCAGAGCATCGCGCGCATGGTCGCGGGCGGGGTGACCGAGGGGCAGCTGCGCCCCGACACGGACGCCGAGCAGTTCGCGACCGACCTGCACGGCGTGATGCTCGCGATGTACCACGGCTACCGGCTGCTCTCCGACCCCGCCGCCGAGCGCCACGCCCGCACCGCGATCGACCGCCTGCTCGACGCCGCGCGCGCGGAGTCGGCTCGCGGCAACGCCGACGCGTCGTCCGGAGCCCGCGGCGGGGGTGCTCCCGCAGCCGCCGCCGCGGATCCCGCGGTCACCGCCTCCGCATGACCTCCCGCACCGTCCCCACCCGAGAGCAGGCCGCCGCATGAGCGCCGTCGACACGTCCACCCGGACGACCTCCACCCCGGCCCCCGGGCCCCGCACGAGCACCGCCCGCGCGACCCGTCGCCGGCTCGCCGCCCGGGCCCGGCTCGCGTACGTCCGCGGCCGGCTGCGCGTGCTGGGCGTCGTCGCACCCCGCCGCGCCGGTGCCGAGGCGTTCGCGCTCTGGTGCACGCTCCCCGGCGGCACCGGACGCCGCAAGGACGTCCGGCCGTACGCCGGCGAGCTCGTCGAGCTGCCCGCCCCGCGCGGGGGCCGTGTCGTCGCCGAGTCGTGGGGGTCCGGGCCCGTCGTCTACCTGGTGCACGGCTGGGGCGGCTGGCGCGGGCAGCTCGGGGCGTTCGTCGCGCCGCTCGTCGACGCCGGCTACCGCGTCGTCGCCTTCGACGCACCGGGCCACGGCGACTCCGACCCGAGCGTGCTCGGCCCCCGGCGCGGGACGCTCGTCGAGGTCATGGAGGCGCTCGAGGTCGTCGGCGCGCACTTCGGGGACTCGGTGGCGGTCGTCGCGCACTCGATGGGGACGACCGCTGCGTCGAAGGTGCTGAGCGCCGGTCCGCTGCGCACCGAGCGTCTCGTGCTGATCGCGCCCAACCACGACTTCGCCGAGATCCTCGCGGACTTCGACCGCATGCTCCGGCTCTCCCCGCGCGTCCAGGGTCTGCTGCGGGCGGCGCTCGAGGACTTCGTCGGGCACGCGCTCAGCGACTTCGACCTCGCACCGCTGGGCGCCGACGGGCAGCTCCCGCAGACCCTCGTCGTGCACGACCGGCGCGACAAGGAGACCCCGTTCGCGGTCGGTCACCGCGTCGCCGAGTCGTGGCCGACCGCGACGCTCGTCGCGACCGACGGGCTCGGCCACCAGCGGATCCTGCGGGACGAGGCGACGATCGGGCTCATCGTGCGCGACATCGCGGCGCGGCCGTCGACGACCTTGAGCCCGTCGGGCACGGGGCAGGCCTGAGCACCTCCGCCTGACCCGAGCGGGCGCCACCACCACACCCGACGGCGGAGCCCGACCGCGGGTTCACCCGCCGGCCGGGCTCCCGTCCGTCAGCCGAAGTCGAGGATGTCCCCGAGCCAGGACTCCTTCTTCTTCTTGCGGTACGGCTGGTTCCGCGGGTCGCGGCGCGGGTCGTAGTCCCCGCGCTGCCGGTCGTCGCGGTACCGGTCGTCGCGGTAGCCCTCGCCGGAGGGCCGCGCGTAGCCACCGGACGGGTAGGGGTCGGCCGGGTAGGGCGCCGTCGGGTACGGCTGCGCGGGCGGTGCGGCCGGTGCCGACGCCGCCGCCGGGCTCGCGAGCTCGGCCGCGCGGTCCAGGATCTTGTCGAGCTCGCCGCGGTCGAGCCACACGCCGCGACACGACGGGCAGTAGTCGATCTCGACCCCCTGCCGCTCGGACATCACCAGGTCGGCACCGTCGATCGGGCACTTCATCGTGGGCTCCTCGCTCGGTGGGCGGCCGCTCCGCCTGCCGTCAGGGGGACAACGATCCCGTGGCGCCGATCGTGCCCGGCTCCGCGAGCCGCGCACCTGCGCCCGTCCCGCGCCCGTCCTGCGCCCGGTCGCTACCGTGGCCCGATGGGCCTCGACGTCGACGCCGTGCTCGCCGGGCCGCGCGGCCGGCGGCTGTGCTTCGAGCTCGCACGCGGCACGCGGCGCCCGGACGGGGTGCCCGAGGTCGACCGTCTGCGTCAGGCCGCGTTCTGGGCCGCGCACGCGCTCGATCCCGGCCGCGGGACGTCGCGCGCGCTCCTCACCTTGGGCACGGGACCGGTACCCGAGCCGCCCACGTCGACACCCGCGGACGTCGCCCGTCTCGTCGCCGCTCTGCCGCTCGCACCGCTCGGCAGCGACGCGCTCCTGGACGCGCTCGCCGACGCGGTCGACAGCGCCCGCTACTGGCAGGAGCCGGACGGCGAGGACGTGCTCGCCGGCACCCCTGAGGTCCGGGCGGCGCTCCGGCGCGTCGCGGCCCGTGCCGTGACCCACCCCGCGGCCCGGTGGTGGACGACGCCCGTCGACCGGGCCTCCCAGTGGACCGTGACGCCCGAGGGCGACGCGGTGCCGGGCTCTCCCGCGGACGACGTCGTCCCCCGCCCGCCGGAGGACGTCGCGGTGCCGGGAGCGCCCGGGGGCTGCGCGGTCCGCCGGCTCGCCCGGTGGCGTGCCGAGACCGTCGAGGGCGAGGCCCGCGCGGCCCGCGAGCGCCCCGCGGACCAACGGGCGTCGTGGAGCGGGGAGTGGTGGTCGACACCGCCGCGCGAGCTGACCCGGACCACACGCGCGCTCGATGCCGCCGGTCCCGTGGGTCTCCGGCTCGCGGAGGACGCCGACGGCGCGGACCGGGCCGCGACGCAGCGGGTCGACCCTCCGGCGGACGCCGTGGTGCTCGAGCTCGACAGCCCGGAGGCGTGGCTCGACCTGTGCCGGCGCCACCCGCTCGACGTCACCGCGTCGCGACGCCACGACTGGTACCGGACGACCGGCACGAGCACGCGCTGGGTCCTGCCCGACTGGTCCGCTGTCGCGCGCGAGGTCGACGCCGTCCACCTCACCGTCGGCGGTTACCTCTCCACCGCGGGCCGCGCTCTGCCGCTCGGCGACGGACGCGCCAGCACCCTCGCCGGGTGGGACCCCGACTGCACGTACTGGCTCGTGGACGTCCCCGACCGCGCGCTTCCGCCGGCAGAGGCGTGGGAACGGGACGGGTCAGGGGTCTGGTCGCGCGTGCGGCCGTGACGTCGTCCGGCGTCCGGCGTCCGGCGGGTCGTCAGGCGTCCGGCATCCGGGCAGGGCGTCGGGCGTCAGGCGCGGCGCGTCAGCGTCCGCCAGCCGCGCGTGCACGTGCATGTCGTGCCAGCCGTCCGGGTGGCGGCCTTGGCGGCGCAGCGTCCCCTCGGGCAGGTAGCCCGCCTTCGTCGCGACGCGGAACGATCCAGCCGCAGCCGCCCCGGTCCACGCGGGCCCCTCCGCCGGTGCGGGCGCCGCGGCCCTCGCTACCCTGCCGAGCATGACCGTGACGCAGGCCGTGCTCTCGTTCGCCCTGGTGGCGGGCCTCCTGACGATCGTCCCCGGGCTCGACACCGCGCTCGTGCTCCGCTCCGCGATCAGCCGCGGGCGGGCGCACGCCTTCGCCGCGGGCGCCGGGGTCAACGCCGGCTGCTTCGCGTGGGGCGTCGCGGCGGCCGTCGGGGCGTCGGCCCTGCTCGCGGCGTCGCGCACGGCGTACACGGTGCTGACGCTCGCGGGTGCGGCGTACATGGTGGTGCTCGGCGCGCAGCTGCTGTGGTCGGGCCTGCGCCGACGCCCCGCCGCCGCCGGTGAACCGGGTGGCGCCGCGGCTGCGCCCGAGCCCCGCGGGTCGGTGTGGCGGGCGTTCCTGATGGGGCTCGGCACGAACCTGCTCAACCCGAAGGTCGGCGTCTTCTACCTCGCGACGATCCCGCAGTTCGTGCCCGACGGCGTCTCGCCGCTGCTCATGGGCGTGCTGCTCGCGGCGGTCCACAACGTGCTCGGCATGGCGTGGTTCGCCGCGATCATCCTCGCGACCGGGTTCGCGTCCCGGTGGCTGTCCGGCGAGGTCGTCGCGCGCGTGACGGACCGGGTGACCGGAGTCGTGCTCGTCGCCTTCGGCGTGCGGCTCGCAGCGACGGCCCGGGCGCTGCCCGCGTGAGCGGCACGGCGCCGACCGCCCCGGGAGCCGGCCCCGTCACCGTCCTCTTCTTCGGTGACTCGTTCGTCGCGGGCGTGGGCGACCCGACCGGTCTGGGCTGGACGACGCGCCTCGTCGCCGACGCCCGTGCCGCCGGCACCGACCTCACCGCGTACCCGCTCGGGGTGCGCCGCAACACCTCCGCCGACGTGCTGGCCCGGTGGGAGCGCGAGACGGCCGCACGGCTCCCCCGCGCCGGGCGCACCGGGCTCGTGGTGTCGTTCGGGGTCAACGACGCGACGGACGGCGACGACGGCCGGTGCCGGGTCGCGCTCGACGAGACGGTGGCGAACCTGCGGACGCTGCTGGTCGGTGCCGCTTCGGCCGGGTTGGACGTGCTCGTCGTCGGGCCGCCCCCGATCGCCGACGAGCGGGTCGACGCGCGGATCGCCGAGGTCGACGCCCGGCTGCGCGCCGAGGCCGCAGCCCACGGGGTCAGGACCGTGGAGGTGCTGGGCCCGCTGCGCGCAGAGACGCTGTGGACGGCGCAGGTGCGGGACGGCGACGGCGCGCACCCGGGCGCCGAGGGCTACGCCGCGCTCGCGGCGCTGGTCCGGCCCGCGTGGCGGTCGTGGCTCGCGGGGCTCGTCGCCCCGCACGCGGCGGTCTGACGGTCGCTGCGCGACGGCGACCACCAGTCGGAGTCCGCCGAGGAGGTGGAGGACGGCCCGGTCGGGCACCGACTCGCGCGTGCGGGGCACGTGGTGGGACGGCAGCGGTGGTGGAGCCGGTGGCTGGTGCCAGGTGGCGGTGACCTGACGGCCGTCGCTCACACCGCCGGGCCGGCCCCCGGGTCGTCGTCCGCGACGGTCCCGGGGCCGGCGTCGTCGTGCACCGCCGCCGGCTCGTCGGCCGCGACCGCCGCGCTCAGCCGCCGCCCGAGCGCCCCGACGGTCGCGCGCAGCTCGGGACCGCCGAGCACCCGGAACGGCACCGGGAGCACCGCGAGCTGCTCGGCGTACCAGTACGGGTTGCTCGTCGTCCCGGTCAGGCGCGTCGTCGCCTCGTCCAGCGCGTCGAGGCGGCCCAGCGCCCGAGGCAGCCGGCGCCGCACGCGGTCGACCGGCTCGTCGATGACGACCTCGGCCGCGTACTCCCAACCCGTCGCGAGGTGCTCGTCGAGCAGCGCGACCGGGTCGAGGTCCTCGGGCGGCGTGAACGTCCCGGGCAGCACCTCGACCGTGCCCACCCGGTCGACCCGGTACGCGCGCACGGCGCCGGCCCGGTGGGACCGGCACACGAGGTACCAGCGGCCGTGCCGGACCACGACGGCCCACGGGTCCACCTCGGTGTCCCACGCGTTCCCGGCCTCGGACCGGTAGCCGATCCGGACGGGCCGGCGGTCGGCGCACGCGTGCACGAGCGCGCTCGCCGTCGCCGGGTCGGGGCGGGCGGCGGCGCGGTCCGGCGCCGCGGCGGCGGTCCGGCGCACTGCCGTGGCCTGCGCGGCGGCGGGTCCGGGCAGCGCGCGCAGGATCTTGTCGAGCGCCCGGCCCACCGGGTCGGCCGGGTCGTCGGCGTCGTGGTGGCCGTCGAGCACCGCCATGACGAGCGCGAGCGCCTCCGCGTCCGTGAACCGCAGCGGAGCGGCGCGCAGCCCCCGGCCGATGCGGTAGCCGCCGTACGGGCCGCGGACCGACTCGACCGGAATGCCGGCCTCGCGCAGGATCCCGACGTAGCGGCGGGCGGCGCGCTCGCTGACGCCGAGCCGGGCGGCCAGGCCGTCGGCGGTCAGGCCCGGGGCGTCCTGCAGCAGCTCGAGGGCGAGCAGCGCGCGTGCGGTGGGGCTGTCGTCGGCCGTCATGGCGCCGCGTCTCCGATCCGGAAGCCGATCGTCCGGAACCGACCCTAGCGTCGGTGACGTGGGCCGGGCAGAGGGCCGCTCACCGTTCGCCGCTCACCATTCGCCGCTCACCGAGGAGATGCCCCATGACCGACACCGACGACCTGCTGCACGTCGAGGAGCCGTCGATGACGGCCGGCGAGGCCGAGATGCTGCTGTTCGCGCTCGACCGCTCCCGCGCGACGTTCGCGTGGAAGACGGGCGGGCTCGACGCCGAGGCGCTGAACCGACGCCAGCCGCCGTCGACCATGACGCTCGGCGGCCTGCTCAAGCACCTGGCGCTGGTCGAGGACCACCGCACGGTGCTCGACGTCACCGGCCGGCCCAGCCGTACCGGCGAGGGGTTGCAGCGCCTCGGGCCGCCGTGGGACACCGCGGACCCCGACGACCCCGAGTGGGTCTGGACCTCGGCCGCCGACGACTCCCCCGAGGAGCTCTACGCGCTGTGGCGCGGTGCGGTGGCCCGCTCCCGCGCAGCCTGGGCGGCGACGCTCGCGGACGGCGGTCTCGACCAGCACACGCGCTCACCGTTGTGGGACGGCGACGGGCCCAACCTGCGCCGGGTGCTCGTGGACCTGCACGACGAGTACGCCCGGCACGTCGGGCACGCGGACCTGCTGCGCGAGGCGATCGACGGGCTCGTCGGCGAGGACCCGCCGCAGCGGGGCTGAGCGGCTCAGCCGTCGTCGCGCAGCGACACCCCCTCCGCCGCGAGCGCCTCGCGCAGCAGCCGCACCGCCTTGGGGCCCACGCCGTGCAGCGCCAGGAGGTCGGCCTCGCTCATCCGGCCGACCTCCTCGAGCGTCGTGATGCCGACGTGCGCGAGGGCTCCCAGCGCGGGACGGCCGATGCGTGCGGGGAGGGGCACGCCGCCCGACGCGGCGCCGTCCGCCGTGCTCATGGGCTCTCCTGCGAGGGGTCCGTGTCCGCCCCGGGGCGGGCCCGGCCCGTCCGGGGTGCCCGCGCGTCCCGCCGGGTCGAGACCGTCACGGTGAACTTGGGGTCGCGCGCGACCTGACGGGTCGGCCCGACGACGCCCTCGAGCGCCGGGCGGTAGCGCAGGTGGGAGTTCCACACCGCCCACAGCTCGCCGCCCGGCCGCAGGACCCGCGCCGCGTCGGCGAACAGGGCACGGGCGACGCCGTCGTGCACCGCGGCGCCCACGTGGAACGGGGGGTTGAGCAGCACGAGGTCGACGGACGCGTCCGGCAGGGTGCCTGCGGCGTCGGCGCGGACGACGTCGACCCGGTCGGCGACGCCGTTCGCCTCGACGGTCGCGCGGGCCGAGGCGACCGCGGCCGCGGACTCGTCGGTCGCCGTGATGCGCAGCCCGGGCCGGAGGCGGGCCAGCGCGACCGCGAGGACGCCGGTGCCGCACCCGAGGTCGACCGCGGCCCCGTCCGCGAGCGGCACCGCGTCGAGCTGCGCGAGGAGCGCGCGGGTCCCGATGTCGATGCTCGTGCCCGCGAACGCCCCGCCGTGCGCGCACACCGTGATGCCCAGGTCGCGGTGCTCGGCGCGCTCGGGCCAGCGGCGGTGCGGGCGCTCGTCCGCCGGGCGCGGGTGCGACGCGACGAGGACGCGGGACTTCTGCCGCGCGAGCCGCGCCTCGACGGTGCCGAGGTGCCGCCCGAGCACGTCGTTCATCGCGGTCGTCATGTGCTTGAGTCGCCCGCCCGCGACCACGACGACCGACGGGTCGGCGTGCTCGGCGACCAGCGCGGCGATCTCGTCGAGCGCGTCGAGCGAGCGCGGGAGCTGGAGCAGCACGAGCCGGGCACCCGCGACCAGCGACAGGCCCAGCTCGTGCGTCGTGAACCCGCCGAGGCCGAGCCGCTCGGCGTTGGCGTGCAGGGCGCGCTCCCCCGTGAGCCGGTCCTGGTGCGTGCGGACCCCCGCGACGCCGTGCCGGGCGACCGCACCGAGGGTCAGCGCTCCATAGCGGTCGCCGATCACCACGACGCCGCCGTCGGGCGTGTCCGCGAGCGCCGCGAGCGCGGGCGCGGCCTCGTCGAGCACGAGCCGGTCGGTCGCGTCGACCGCGTGCAGGTTCGGCGCCTCCAGGTCGGGGTACCGCCGGAGGTCGTCGAGGACGTCGCTCATCGCGCGCACCGGGCTCGGGTCACCGGGCGAGGCTAACAACGCCCGGGAGCCCGGCGACCCGCGCACCGGCACCGCCAGCGCGCGACGGCCGGGTACCCCGTCACGCCGGCACACCGCGCGTGACCGACGAGTTCCGGCGCCGGACGTGGTCTCCTGCAGCGTGACCACGACGACCGCCCGCACCTGGGACCTCATCCACGCCGAGCGCGCCGCACTGGCCGACGACCTGCGCGGCCTCGACGACGACCGCTGGGCCACGCCGTCGCTGTGCGCGGGCCTGACCGTCCGCGAGGTGCTCGCGCACCTGACCGCCGCGGCGAGCCTCGACGGCCTCCGGTGGTTCGCCGGGGTGGTGCGCTGCCGGTTCGACTTCGACGCGCAGGTCGCCATGCGCCTCGCCGAGCAGCTCGGGGACTCGCCCGCCGAGACGTTCGCCCGGTTCGAGCGTGTCGTCAGGAGCACCACGACGCCGCCGCTGCCCCGGCCGGCGATCCTGGGCGAGGCCGTCGTGCACGGCGAGGACATCCGGCGTCCGCTCGGGATCACGCGGGTGTACCCCGCGGAGGTCGTCGACGCGGTCGCGCGCTACTACGCGGGCACCGACCAGGTCGTGGTCGCACGACGCCGGGTGCGCGGCCTGCGGCTCGTCGCGACGGACGGCGGCTTCACGGCGGGCGCCGGTCCGGAGGTCTCGGGCCCGACGCTCGCGCTCGTCATGGCGATGACCGGCCGCTCGGTGTTCTGCGACGAGCTGACGGGCCCGGGCGTGGGGGTGCTGCGCGCCCGGTGCTGACTGCGGGTGCCGGGACCGCTGCGGCGACGGGACGGGTCCCGGCGCCGCAGCGGCCGGGTCACGCGCGGCGACGCAGCAGCTGCTGGGTCTCCGGGGCACCGTCGTCGGCCGGGCTCACGATCACGAGCTCCTGCTCGGTGCACGTGTAGGTCTGCGTCCCGGTGAGGTCGATGCCCTGGTACTCGTCCGCGCCCGACTCCTCGGCCGGCATGTCGAACGGTGCGCCGTCCAGCGTGAACGACACGTCCTGCGTGACGCCGCTCGTGTCGACCGCGGGGACGGTGAGCTCGGTGTCGGTCGCGGTGTACGCGCCGGTCAGCGGGCCGGTGAACGCGAGCGTCGTGCCGAGGCGCTGCCCCTCGACGTCCATGGTGACGGTGAGCGACTGGCCCTCGTACGTCAGCGTGGCGCTGGTGCCGTCGAAGGCGATCCAGGTCGCGCCGGCCGTCTGCACCTCGGCGACGGTGCCGTCGGCCGCGACCGTCTGCTGGAGGCCGGCGCCCAGCGACGCCTGGTCCAGGTCCCAGCCGCCGACGAGGCACGCGGCTCCGGTCAGGGGCGTCGGCGTGGGCGTCGGGGTCGGCGTCTCCTCGACGGTGGCCTCGGGGGTCGGCGTGGGCGTCGCGGCGGTGTCGTCGCCGCCGGACGAGCACCCCGCGACGAGGAGCGCGAGGGCGACGAGGGTGGGGGCGACGAGGGGACGGACGGCACGCACGAGGGCTCCTGAGCACGAACGGGGGCCCACCGGGCGCGGGCCGCCCGTCACGCTAGCGCCCCGTCACCCGTCCGGGAG
Organism: Cellulomonas sp. NS3; assembly: GCF_024757985.1. Lineage (NCBI taxonomy): Bacteria > Bacillati > Actinomycetota > Actinomycetes > Micrococcales > Cellulomonadaceae > Cellulomonas > Cellulomonas sp. NS3. The sequence goes on from NZ_CP103289.1 coordinate 4,565,892, forward strand.
CGTCCGTCCGGGTGACGGGGGCGCGGGTCAGGACGCGTCGTACGCGACCGCGACGTCGAGGACCCAGACCACCCCGAACGGGTCGCGCAGCATCCCGTACAGCGGGGCCCAGCCGGCCGGGGCGAGCGGCACGAGGACCGTGGACCGCACGCTCAGCCGCTCCCAGAGCCCGCTGATCTCGTCGGCGGACGCGCCGCGCACGGAGACGAAGTAGGGGTTCTCCCCCGGCGACCACGGCTGGGCGGCGGGGACGTCGTAGGCCATGACGTGGAAGCCGTCGGGCGAGACGACCTGCCCCCACATCACGTGGTCCGCCTCGGCGGGGTCCTGGGCGGCGTGCGCGTCGCCGTAGGTGACGACGGTCAGCTCGCCGCCGAACACGTCGCGGTAGAGCTCGAGCGCGGCGCGGGCGTCGCCGCGCAGGTTGATGTGGGTCGTGGTGGTGATCGACATTCCGGCTCCTGGTGGTGGTGCTGTCGTGGTGCGGCACCCGTCCGGGCGGCGCACGCACACCCTCGCAAGTCATCCGGACAGGATGGGTCCGGATATCCCGGCACACTGGGTCCCGTGCCCACGACGTCCTCGCGCCTCCTGTCGCTCCTGTCGCTGCTGCAGACCCGGCGCGACTGGCCGGCCTCGACCCTCGCGGACCGCCTCGACGTGACCGACCGCACCGTGCGGCGCGACGTCGACCGCCTGCGTGAGCTCGGCTACCCGATCACCAGCACGCGGGGGCGCGAGGGCGGGTACCGGCTCGACGCCGGGGCGTCGCTGCCGCCGCTCCTGTTCGACGACGAGCAGGCGGTCGCGCTCGCCGTCGCGCTGCAGACCGCCGCGGCGTCCGGGGCGGGCGTCGAGGAGGCCGCGGCGCGCGCGCTGCGCACGGTCCGCCAGCTGCTGCCGGTCCGGCTGCGGCACCGCGTGGACGCGCTGCACGTGCACGCCACCCCGGCCGGGCACCGCGACCCCGTCGACCCGGCGGTCCTGTCCGCGGTCAGCGCCGCGATCGGCGCACGCGAGGTCCTGCGCCTCGACCACCGCTCACCGGGTGCGCCCGACGACGCGGAGCCCGGACCGCCGCGGCGGGTCGAGCCGCACCACCTCGTGGCGCGCGCGGGCCGCTGGTACCTCGTCGCGTGGGACCTCGACCGCGACGACTGGCGCACGTTCCGCGTCGACCGCCTGAGCCCGCGCTCGCCCGGCGGTGCGCGGTTCACGCCGCGCGAGGTGCCCGGCGGGGACCTCGACCGGTACCTGACCGGCCGGTTCCGTGGCCTGCCGGAGCCGGGCGCGGCGGGCGGGCGCGGAGGTGTCACCGGGGACGACCGTGGGACCGGCGACGGGGCGGCAGCCGACGCGACGACGGGCGGCGCCGGCGCGGACTGGCCCTGCCAGGGGGAGGTCGTCGTGCACGCGCCCGCGGCGGAGGTCGCGCCCTACCTCGCCGACGGCGTCGTGCAGGACCTCGGGACCGGTCGCTGCCGGGTGGTCCTCGGCGCGTGGTCCTGGGTCGGGCTCGCAGCCTCGCTGGCCCGGTTCGACGCGGACGTCGACGTGGTGGGTCCGCCCGCGCTCGCGGAGGCGTTCGGGCGGCTCGCGGAGCGCTTCGCGCGGACGGCCGCGGGCGCCGCGCGGTAGGCGAGCGCCCTCGGTCGACAGGTGCACGCACGCCGGGGCGCGACGGTGCCGACGGACGAGCGGCGGGCGCGCGGCACCCGTGCGGCAGCGCGTCAGTCGGCGGCGCCGCCACCGGCGCCCGTCGTGCCCGGCCCGGTCGGTCGCACGCCCGCCAGCTCCGCCGCCAGCACGCTCGCGCGCGCGATCACGTCGAGCTGGGCACCGTTGTAGAGCTCGGTGACGGTCTCGAGAAACGTCTCCTGCGTGACGCGCGGTCCCTTCGAGAGGTGCTCGTCCGGGTGCAGCAGCCACGGGTAGTCGGTGAGGTTCCGGGCGATCTCCGGGGCGAGGGCCTCGGCGATCCGCCGGCGGGTGGCGTCGTCCGCGTCGGGCGGCAGGGCGTCGAGCTCGGCGCCCACGCCGTCGTTGGGCTCGGACTCGACCATCTGCTTGAGGTCGGACATCGCCGACTCGTCGTAGAGCTGCTCGTAGACCAGCATCAGGCTCCGCTCGGTGCCGGTCAGCCGGCCGGCGACGTCCTCGAAGCCGGCGGGGACGTCGGTCGTGGTCGAGCCCTCGAGGATCGCGCGGATCTCGGCACGCGCCCGCTGCAGCCGCTCGATGCTCTCGGCGAGGCCGGCGTCGATCGCGAGCAGCGCCTGCGCCGGGCTCGCACCGCCGCCGGCCCCGACCGCCTCGATCTGCGTGAGGGGGACGCCCAGGTCACGCAGTCGCCGGATCTGCAGCAGCCGCACGAGATGCCGCGCCCGGTACTGCTTGTACCCGTTCGACATCCGCTCCGGCTCCTCGAGCAGCCCCGAGCGGTGGTAGTGCCGGACCGTGTTCACGGTCGTGCCCGCGAGCTCGGCCACCTCGCGCGTGCTCCACGCCATCGTCGCCCCGCCCTTCCCGCCGTCGCGGCGACGGGAACCTCCCGTCCGCGACACCGCACCCATTCAAGACCGTGTTCCCGGAACAGGGTCAACGGGCGCCCGCCCGTCGCGGGACCGGTGCGGGCGGGGCTTGACCCTGTGGTGGGAACACGGTCTGGACTGCAGCCCTCACCACCCCAGGACGTCCCACCAGCGCGACGCCCGCCACCGGAGAAGAGCCGACATGGACCACCCGTACCCCTGGCTGCAGGACCTCATCGACCAGGTCCCCGACCTCGTCCAGCCGCTGATCGTCGCCGGCGCCGCCGCCGTCCCCTACGTGGAGGGCGAGGGAGCGGCGGTGCTCGGCATCCTCGCCGGGATCGACCCGGTCGTCGCCGGCCTCGCCGCCGCGGCGGGGAACATCCTGTGCGTCGTCGCCGTGGTCCTCCTCGGGTCACGGATCCGCGGTGGGGTCGGCGCACGCCGCGCGGCGCGGGCAGGACGGACCCGCGAGACGTCGTCGCCCGCCGGTCCGCTCGGCGGGTCGACTGTCGCGCCTTCCGCTGCGACCGCTCTCGCGGAGGCACCCGCGGTGACCGCGGTCGACGCGTCCGCGGCCGACCCCGCGTCGGGCCGGAGCCACCGGTCGAAGGGCCACGCGCGGCTCCGGCGCTGGATGGTGCGGTTCGGCGTCCCCGGGGCCAGCCTCCTCGCGCCGATCGCGCTCCCCACGATGCTGACCGCGGCGTTCTTCGTCGCGTCGGGCGTCCGCAAGGAGTGGGTCATCCTCTGGCAGGTCGTCGCGATCGTGCTCTGGACCGGTCTCGTCGTGGTCGCCGCCACGGGCCTCGTCGCAGCGCTCGGCTGGTGACGGTCGCGACTGCTCGCCGCGCGGCGTCGGCCGGGAGGGACGCAGCCCTGGCGGGCGCCGCGCCGGGAGCCGACCCACCGTCGGAGGACTGACCGACGGACCGACGGAGGCAGCCATGGTGCGATCGATCGCCGACCAGAGCGTCACCGAGCTCGGCGGGCGCGTGAGCGTCCTGACCCGGCAGAAGAAGGACCACGTCACGCTCGACCGCCTGCTGCACGACCTGGGCCGGACGAGCGGCGAGGAGCAGGACGCGGTGCTCCAGCGGCTCTACCGCCTCGTCTTCCCGCACGCGTTCGCCGAGGAGGCCGTGCTGTGGCCGACGCTGCGGCGCGTGCTGCCCGACGGCCACGAGCTGAGCCTCGAGGTCGAGCAGGAGCACCAGGAGGTCAACGAGCTGGTGACCCGGCTCGAGGGCATGGGCCACGACCATCCCGAGCGGGGCGCGGTGCTCGACCGGCTCACGGAGGTGCTCCGCGAGGACGTGCGCGACGAGGAGGACGTGCTGCTCCCCCGCCTGCAGCAGGCCGTGAGCACGCGCGACGTCCGCCGCCTGGGTGTGCTGTGGGAGGTCGTCCGGCGCGTGGCCCCGACCCGCGCGCACCCGGTCGTCGCGCGGCGGCCGCCGGGCAACGTCCTCTCCGCCGTCCCGCTGTCCGTGCTCGACCGGCTCCGCGACCTGCTCGACGCCGGCGCCCGTCGCGGCCCGGAGCGCGTGGTCCCCGCGCTGCGCACCGCGAGCCGGCGGCTGACGTGGGCGGCGCACCGCGTCGAGCACCTGCCGCTCCTGCGGGTCGGCGAGGACCCGAGCACCCGCAGCGACGGGCCGGCCGCCGCCTGACCGGGAGCTCCCGGCCCGACCGGGCGCTCCCTGCCCGACTCGCACTCCCGGCCCGCCCGAGCACTCCCGGCCCGACCGGGCCGGGTGCGGCGACACCGCTCGGCGAGGTTCCAGCCGGACGGACGACGGCAGGGCGGGTGCGGCCGCGTGCGCCGCACCCGCCCTGCCGGGACAGACCCCCCGGTCAGCGCCGGGTCGTCACCGTGTACGTCGTCGTCGCCGAGCCGTCCTCGCTCGTGACGGTGACGCGCGCCGTGGGGTCGCGGCGCGTCGGCTGCCGGATCTCGACGGTCGCGTACGGGTCGGCGGCGACGGCGGTGACCGTCGCGACCCCCCGGACGCCGCCGACCACGTGGTCCGTGACCGCCGGGTCGAAGCCCGGGACGGGCGTGCCGTCGACCGCGAGCGCCGTCAGCGTCGCGTCCGACCCGACGCCCGGTGCGTGCGCGAGCAGCTCGACCTCGCTGACCGTCATGTGCTGCGACGGGCGCGCGGCGAGGACGACCCGGACGGCGTCGGTGTCGACCGGCGGGACCGGCACCGTGGCGACCGGAGCGGTCGGCGTGCCGGTCGGCACCGTGACCGGGTCCCCGGCGTCGACCCACGTGCCGTCCGCCGCACGCGTCTGCACGGTGACGGTCTGCGCGTGGCTGTCGCCGCCGTCGCGGTAGAAGTGCACCGCGACCCCGGAGACCGTGAGGCTCGCCGGGAGGGTCACCGTGAGGGTGTCGGCCGCGTTGGCCCGGCCCGACTGCCAGTTGGACCACGCCTTGTCGGTGAGGTCGCCGTTCACGGTCCCCGCCGCGGAGTACCCGGGCTCGGTGAACGTGGCGGCCGCGACGGTGCCGGGCGTGAGCGCGGCGTTGGCCGCACCGGGCTCGGTGACCTGGACCCGCACGGTCGCGGGCAGGGTGTCGCCGTCGCCGGCGTCGGCCGTGCCGGTGAGCTCGACGGTGCCGACCGCGTCGAACACCGCGCCGTCCGCGTCCCACGTCACGGGGCGCTCGACGTGCGCGCCGGTCGTCCGGCCGACCGCGACGACCGTCGCGGGCAGCTCGGGGACGCCGCCGACGTACGTCTTGGCGCGTGCAGGCTCGGTGCGGAGGAGCGTGTCGACCGTGACGACGACCTCAGCGCGGTGGGTGCTGCCGAGCGCGTCGGTCGCGGTGCCGCTGAGCGTGACCGTGCCGGAGCGGTCCCACCGCTGGTACGGCGAGAGCTTCCACGTCACCGGGAGCGTGCCGCGGGCGCCGTCGCGGAACACCGGGACGACCGTCGCCGGCAGCTCGGGTGCGGTGCCCGGCGTGGTGAACGCCGTGGCCTGCTGCACGTCGAGCACCGTCTCGTCGACGACGCGCCAGAGCTGGTTCGCCCCCGAGTTCGGCAGCCAGGTCGAGACCGGGGAGCCGTCGGCGGTGGCCTGGCCGAGCACCTCGAGGTTCCGGCCCGTCGCGACGTCGACCAGCGTGAACGTGCCGTTCCCCGTCGTGGACAGGATCCAGCGCGCGCCCTCGTCGGGCTCCCCGGAGGCCGGGACGAGCACGACCGCGCCGTCGACCACCGCGAGGCGCCGCCCGTCGGCCGCGGACGTGACCGCGTACTGCGCGCGGTTGGTGCCGCTCGTCCGCTCGTTCTCCCCCGTGCCGTCGTCGACCTGCGTGAGCGCCCAGAGCTGGTCCGGCGCCGCGGCGTCGGTGGTGCGGATCACCGCACCGGTCGCGTCGTCGCCCGCCGTCGCGAGCGAGAGCCCGCTCTGCACGCCCTGCAGCCGGTAGGTGTGCCCGTTTTGCACGAGCGCCGCGTCGTCGGCGACCCCGCGCACCCCGTCGACCACGAACGTCGTGACCGACTGCGCCGGGACCTCGAGCGTGGCCCGGGCGTCCTGCACGCGCACCGGGGCACCCTCGACGAGCGCCCCCTGCGCGCTCGTCACCACGGGCGTGACGGTCGCGCGCCTGGAGACCTTCCCGAACGCCGAGAGGTCCAGCGTCACGGCGCGGGCCTCGGTGGTCTCGTTGAGATGCACGACCGTCGCGCCCTCGTCGTCGACCGCCGCGACGCTCGCCGGGTCGTCGACCGCGACGAGACGGTCACCGGGCTCGATGAAGTGCGTGAAGTTCCGGACCGTGTCGAACTTCGTGTTCGTGTAGATGGGGCAGGTCTCGAGGGTGTCCTCGGCGGTGCAGTCGAACGGGAGCTGGATGCTCCCCCAGTTCGCGCCCGCCGCGCTCTCGCCGCCCGGCTTCATGTTGTCGTAGTCCTCGACGGGCTGCCAGAACACCCAGGCCGTCGGCTCGAGCTCGCGCAGGTCGTCGACGATCCGGTCGGCCATCCCCAGCCCGGGAACCATGGACTCGAAGTCCTGGCCGTTGCCCCAGGAGCCCTCGACCTCGCTCATCCACAGCGGCTTGTCCTCCGCCTTGGCGATGTCCCGGACCGTCGTGCGCTGGCCCGTGCCGTAGGTGTGGACGTTGAGCTGCGCGACGAGGTCCCGCACCTCGGGGGTGTACGCGTTCCAGTTGGTCGCGAACGTGCCCGGGTTCGTCTCGTCCATCGCCGAGATCGCCGCGCCGGTGCTCGACCCCTCGAGGGCCTGGGCCAGCGCCGTGAGGATCTCCTGCTGGCGCTCGGGGCCGACGTGCGCGCCCTCCTGCCGCCCGCCCGTCGGGTTCCCGTCGGGGCCGAGCGTGGTCCGCCAGTAGCTCGTGTTCGGCTCGTTGAGCGGGTCGACCGTGTCGACGGTGATGCCGTGCGCGTCCTCGAGCCGCTCGGTCACGCCGACGACGTACTCCGCGAAGTCGGTCACCCGGTCGGCGCGGACCTGCTCGGCGCTCGCGTCGAAGCCGCCCGAGACGTAACCGCTCACGGTCTGGAACCACGGCGGGGAGTTGCTGAACGTCTCCCAGTGGGTGACGTCGTCCTTGATCCGGTCGACCCACCACCGCTGCGTCTGGTCCGCATCCTCGTTCCAGTCGGCCGGGTCGTCGGCGCTCCACCAGTCGGTGTCGGTGCGCGTCGTGCCCTCGGGCGCGGCCCACCAGCCCTCGACCGCACCGCCGGGGCGCAGGTAGTCCGGCACGTCCGGGGCGTTGCCGCCGCCGATGTTGTAGCGCGCGATGTTGAGGTTGAGGCCCTCGTCGCCGAACACGAGGTCCGCGAGCGCGTCCCGCACCTCGTCGGGGTAGTCGCCGGTGGCGTTGGCGAACCACACGAGGCTCGTCCCCCAGCCCTCGAACGGTGCGCCCTGGTAGGTGGGGTCGGGCCGGACGGTGACCCCGGGCGTGCCCGGTGCCGGTGCTGCGGGTGCCGGTGCCGCGGCCGGTGGTGCGGCGGCCGCGGGTGCGGTGCCGGTCAGCCCGGCCACCACGGCGGCGGCCCCGAGGGCCGCGACGGCCCCCCGGGCTCGTGGGTGCGTGCTCGTCATCGAACAGCTCTCCTTCGTCTCGTACGTCGTCGTACGTCGTCGTCTCCTCCCGGGCTGCGGCGCGGCAGCTCCGGCGGGCGGACCCTGCCCGGTCCGCCGCCGCGCCGCCCGTGCCCGGGCGTCCTCTACCGGGCCGCGCGCCGGAGCACCGCGACACCGCGCGGGCCCAGCACGAGCGGACCCGTCGCCCCCTGCCCCCTCTCCCCCAGCAGCACGTCACCGTCGACCGCGACCTCGACGGCCTCGGCGGTCCGGTTGACCAGGAACCAGAACGCGTCCGCCTCGGTCGCGCGCACGGCGAGCTCGACGCGGCCGCGCACCTCCTGGGGCAGCTCGCTCGTGACGCCCGCGCCGTCGAGCACCGCCGTCAGCACCGGGCGCAGGCCGTCGACCCCGAGGCGCGTCGAGACGTAGGTCGCGGACCCGCCGGACCCGCCGCCGTCGACCCCGGCGTCCCCACCGGCCGCGGACCCGACGCGTCGCCGCGTCACCGCCGCGCGCCCGTCGAGGTCGCCCCCGGCGTACCGCGCGAGCACCTCCACCGCGTCGTCCGTCACGTCGACCCGCTCGCTCCAGAGCGTCCCCACGGTGCCGTCGTCGAGCGTCACCGTCTCGTCGTCCAGGAGCGGCTCGAGCTCCTCGACGCGGATGCCGAGCAGGTCCCGCAGGGGGCCCGGGTAGCCGCCGAGCCACGCGTGGTCGTGCTCGTCGACGACCCCCGAGAAGTACGTGGTGACGAGGTGCCCGCCACCCGCGACGTACGCGGTGAGCTCGTCGGCGAGCGCCTGCGGCACGACGTGCAGCACGGGCGCGACGACCACGGCGTACCCGGTCAGCGGCGCGCCGGTCGGGACCACGTCGGCCCGGACGCCCGCGGCCAGCAGCGCCGAGTACCAGTCGAGCGCCTCCGCCCGGTAGCGCAGGCGGTCGGACGGGTGGGAGTCCTGCTCGCTCGCCCACCACGACGTCCAGTCGAACAGGACCGCGACGCGCGCGGGGGCCCGGTGCGCGCCGACGACGGGCGCGAGGTCCCGCAGCTCGCCGCCGAGCCGCACGACCTCCCGGAACACGCTGCTGTCGCGACCCGCGTGCGGCACCATCCCCGAGTGGTACTTCTCGGCACCGGCCGAGGACTGCCGCCACTGGAAGAAGCAGACGGCGTCGGCCCCGTGCGCGACGTGCGTGAGCGAGTCCCGCACGAGCGCGCCCGGCTTCTTCGCGACGTTGACCGGCTGCCAGTTGACGGCGCTCGTCGCGTGCTCCATGAGGAACCACGGGCGCCCGCCCGCGAGGTTGCCGGTGAGGTTCGCGGAGAACGACAGCTCGTCGTGGGACTGCGGCCCGGGGTGCGTGTAGTGGTCGTTCGAGACGAAGTCGACCTCGGGCGCCCACTCCGCGTAGTTCATGCCCCTCGTCTCACCCATGACCATGAAGTTGGTGGTCACCGGGACGCCGGGGGTCAGGCGGCGGAGCACCTCGCGCTCGGCGCGCAGGTGGTCGCGCAGCGCGTCCGACGAGAAGCGCTTGAAGTCGAGCTGCTGCGTGGGGTTCGGGTGCGACGCGGCGACGCGCGGCGGCAGCACCTCGTCGAGGGCGCCGTACCGCTGCGACCAGAACGCGGTGCCCCACGCGTCGTTGAGCGCGTCGACCGTGCCGTACCGGGCCTCGAGCCACGTGCGGAACGCCCGCGCGGCGTCGTCGGAGTAGTCGTAGACGTTGTGGCAGCCGAGCTCGTTGTTCACGTGCCACGCGACGAGCGCCGGGTGCTCCGCGTACCGCGTCGCGACCGCCTCGACGAGGCGCAGCGCGTGCTCGCGGAACACCGGCGACGTCGGGCGCCAGTGCTGGCGCGCGCCGGGCCACAGCGTCTCGCCGGTGCGCGTCACCGGCAGCACCTCGGGGTGCGCGGTCGTGAGCCACGGCGGCGGGGACGCGGTCGCGGTCGCGAGGTCGACGCCGATGCCGTTGCGGTGCAGCAGGTCCATCGCGTCGTCGAGCCACGCCCAGTCCCACGTGCCCGCGGACGGCTGGATCCGGGCCCAGGAGAAGATGGCGAGCGACACGACGTTCACGCCGGCCTCGCGCATGAGCGCGACGTCCTCGTCCCAGACCTCGCGCGGCCACTGGTCCGGGTTGTAGTCGGCGCCGTACGCCAGGGGGTTCCCGGCGGTCTCGGGCCAGCGCAGCCAGGTCCGGGCGCTGTCGGGGCGGGGCATGGAGGTCTCCTCGGGGCAGGGTCGAGCGAGGCGGGGCGGGATCACCGGCGGGTCGGGTGCACACGACCCGGCCCGCCGGTGCGCGGGGGACGGCGGAGGGCGTCGGCTACTCGCCGATCGTGAAGCCCTGCTCCTCGCCGTAGGAGGCCGAGGCCTCCTCCCAGTCCGTCAGCCCGTCGAGCAGCGTCGTGCCGCCGACGTAGGCCTGGCCCGCGGTGTCGTTGAAGATGCTGTTCGCGTAGACCTGGAACGGGAGGTACGACCAGCCCTCACGGACGTTCGCGGCGGACTCGGCGAGCACCTCGTTGACCTTCTGCCCGCCGAAGTACGGGAACTCCTTGCCGATGAACTCCTCGGACTCGAGCTCCGCCGTCGTCGCGGGGAACGCGCCGCCGTCGACGCGGGTCTGCACGCCGTCGCCCGCGTTGGCGTACTCGAGGAACGCGTACGCGAGCTCCTTGTTCTCGCTGGCCTCCATGACGGAGAGCGCGCTGCCGCCGTTCTCGGCGGTCGCCTCCTCGCCGGCCTCCCACTGCGGCATCGGGGCCACGCGCCACTTGCCGGCGCCCGCCTCGACGCCCGACTCGAGGTTCGCGGGCATCCACGCGCCGATCGTCAGCGTCGCGATCGAGCCGTCACCGAGGCCCTGGTACCACTCGTCGCTCCACGAGCTGATGGGGGCGACGAGGTCCTCGTCGAGGAGCTGCTGCCACGTCTCCGCGAACCGCGTCGAGCCCTCGTCGGCGAGGTCGAGCGTCACGTCGGTCCCGTCGACCTGGAACGGCTGACCGCCCGCCTGCCAGATCATGCTCGTCGCGAAGCCCGCGTCGCCGGTGTCGTTGGTGATGTAGACGTTCGGGTCGGCGGCGTGCAGCGCCTTCGCCGCCGCCACGTACTCGTCCCACGTCGTCGGCACCGTGATGCCGTGCTTCGTGAAGACCTCCTCGTTGTAGAAGAGGGCCATCGGGCCGGAGTCCATCGGCAGGCCGTAGATCCCCTCGCCGACGGTCACGGACGACCACGGGCCGGGCGTGAAGGTGCCGTCGAGCTCGCCCGCACCGAGATCCGTCAGGTCGGCGACCGACTCGCCGAGCGCGAACTGCGGCAGCGCGTAGTACTCGACCTGCGCGACGTCGGGCACGCCCGAGCCGGCCGCGACGGCGTTCTGCAGCGCGGTGTACTGGTCGTTGCCGGTGCCGGCGTTGACCAGCTCGATCTCGACGCCCTCGTTCGCGGCCTCGAAGTCCTCGACGACCTGCTCGAGGGTGGGCTCCCAGGCCCAGACCGTGAGCGTGCCGCCCTCCTCGGCGGCGGCCGACGGGTCGGCGGCGTCGCCCGAGCCGCCCGAGCAGGCGGCCAGGGCCAGGGCGGTGACGCCGGCGAGCGCGGCGGCGCGCACGGCGGGGCTCGTCGCGCGCCCGGCGCGTCGGGTGCGGTTCCTCATGGTGGGTCCTCTCACTTCGTTGTCGAGGTCGACCCGGTCGCGGGGAGCGACCGGCGGGGGGTGGTGGGGTGGGTCGGTGCGGCGGCGGCGGCGGCGAGGGCGTGCGGGCGCTGCCCGGCGAGGCGGGTGGCGGCGCTCACTCCTTGACGCTCCCGGCGGCCAGGCCGGACTGCCAGTACCGCTGGAGCAGCAGGAACGCGGCGACGAGCGGCAGGATCGTGAGCAGCGAACCGGTGATGACGAGGTGGAAGATCGCCTCGCCGCCGGCCGTGGCGGCCTGTGCGTTCCAGGCGTTGAGCCCGAGGGTCAGCGGGAACCAGTCGGGGTCCTTGAGCATGATCAGCGGCAGGAAGTAGTTGTTCCACGTCGCGACCATCGTGAAGAGCAGCACCGTGACGATGCCCGGCGCGAGCAGCGGCAGGCAGACCTGCCAGAACGTGCGCCACTCGCTCGCGCCGTCGACCCGCGCGGCCTCCATGAGCTCGGTCGGGATCGCCTCGGCCGCGAACGTCCACATGAGGTACAGCCCGAACGGCGAGATGAGCGACGGGATGATGACCGACCACGGCGTGTTCGTCAGGCCCATCTGGCTGAACATGAGGAACGTCGGGACGGCGAGCGCGGTGCCGGGCACGGCGACGGCCCCGATGACGGTCGCGAACACCCCGCGCTTGCCGGGGAAGTCGAACTTGGCCAGCGCGTACCCGCCGAGCACCGCGAGCGCCGTCGCACCGCCCGCACCCGCGACGACGTAGAGCAGCGTGTTCGCGAGCCAGCGCACGAAGATGCCGTCGTCGTAGGTCAGCGTCGTGGTGACGTTGTCGACGAGGGCGAAGTCGCCCGCGAACCACAGCCCGAACGAGGACAGCAGGCCGGGCTGCGTCTTGGTCGCGTTGATCACGAGCCAGACGAGCGGGACGAGGCTGTACACGAGCACGATGCCGGCGAGGACCGTGAGCGTGACGCTGCGGCGGGGGCGGGCGCTGCGGACGCGGGCGGCGCGGGCCGGTCGGCGGCTCCCGCGCCCAGGGGCGTCGTCGCGGGCGGACGGGCGGATCCGGGGTGCCGGGCGGGCGGGACGCGGCCGGTCGGACGAGGAGGTGCCGGACTGGGCGGTCACGGTCATCAGCTCGCCTTCCGCATGCCGCGCAGCTGCACGGCGTAGGCGACCGCCATCGTGACGAGCCCCATGAGGATCGCGACGGTGGCCGAGTAGTTGTACTGCTGGCCCGAGAAGGACAGCGAGTAGGCGTAGAGGTTGGGCGTGAAGTACGTCGTGATCGCGTTGGGCGCGAGGCTCTGCAGGATGCTCGGCTCGTTGAAGAGCTGGAAGCTGCCGATGATCGAGAAGATCGTCGCGATGACGAGCGCGCCCCGGATCGCCGGGAGCTTGATCGCGGTGATGACGCGGAGCTGGCCGGCGCCGTCGAGCTCGGCGGCCTCGTAGAGCGACGTCGGGATGACGCGCAGCGCCGAGTAGAAGATCAGCATGTTGTAGCCGACGAACTCCCAGGTCACGATGTTGCCGATCGAGGCGAGCACGAGGTCCGGCGACAGCGGGTTGGGCAGCGACGTGCCGAGCGCGTCGTTGAGGTTGCCGACGAGCCCGAACCGCGTGCCGTACATGAACCCCCACATGAGGGTCGCGACGACGGCCGGGACGGCGTACGGCAGGAAGATCGAGATCCGGAAGAACCCCGCCCCGTAGAGGCGGCCGCTGTCGATCGCGAGCGCGACGACGAGGGCGATCGCGAGCATCACCGGGACCTGCACGAGCAGGAACAGCCCGACCCGCCCGAGCGCCTCCCAGAACTGGCTGTCGGCGAGCGCCCGCTGGTAGTTCGCGAGCCCGACGAACGCGTTGCCGCCGACGAGCTGGTTGCGGAACAGGCTCAGGTAGAGCGAGTACGCGATCGGCGCGAGGAACACGAGGGCGAACACGGCCATGAAGGGGCCGATGAAGGCCCAGCCGGTGAGCGACCGGCGCGTGCGGCCGGCCTGTCGGGGTCGCCGGACCGTGGGGACCGGTGGAGCGGACGTCGTCGTCATCGCGGTTCTCGTGCCTTCTGGTGGCCCGGTGCGCGCCCGGTGGGTGTCCGATGTTTGCGCAACCATAGGAGCACGCTGGATGATGTTTGCGCAACCATAGGGGTGGCCTAGGCTGTCCGCGACGAGCCCGGCACGGGCCCGCGCAGGGGATCTCAGGGGGTCTTCGAGGTGGAGCGATGAGTCCGGACGACGGGACGGCGACGGCCGCCCGCGCCCCACGTCAGGCGCCCGCCGACACGCCCGGCGCCGCCCGCCCGGGCACCCGCCGGCGCGTGTCGATGGCCGACGTCGCCCGGCACGCCGGGGTCTCCGCGCAGACCGTCTCCCGCGTCGCCAACGGGTACGAGGGCGTCGTCGAGGAGACCCGCACGCTGGTGCTGGCGTCGATGCGCGAGCTCGGCTACCGGCCCAACAGCGCCGCCCGCGCGCTCAAGAGCGGCCAGTTCCGGACCATCGGCGTCATCGTCTTCACGCTCTCCACCACGGGCAACATGCGCACGCTCGAGGCCATCGCGACCTCGGCCGCCGCCGCCGGCTACGCGATCACGCTCATCCCCGTCGCGGTGCCGACGCAGAGCGACGTTCGCGGGGCGTTCACGCGCCTCGGGGAGCTCGCGGTCGACGCCGTGATCGTCATCATGGAGGTCCACCTCCTGGACTCCTCGACCGTGACGCTCCCCCCGGGCGTCGAGGTCGTCGTCGTCGACTCGGACGCGGGCGACCGGTACGCGGTCGTCGACACCGACCAGGCCGACGGTGCCCGGCAGGCCACCGAGCACCTCCTCGACCTCGGCCACGGCACGGTGTGGCACGTCGCCGGACCCGAGGCGTCCTTCGCCGCGGAGCGCCGGGCGCAGGCGTGGCGCGCGACCCTGGAGGCGGCCGGTCGCCCGGTGCCCGAGGTCGTGCGCGGCGACTGGTCCGCCGAGTCGGGGTACCGCGCAGGCCTGACGCTCGCGACCGAGCCGACCTGCACGGCGGTCTTCGCCGCCAACGACCAGATGGCCCTCGGCCTGTACCGCGCGTTCGCCGAGAAGGGGCTGCGGGTGCCCGAGGACGTGAGCGTCGTCGGGTTCGACGACTACCCCGAGGCCGCGTCGTTCAGCCCGCCCCTGACGACCGTGCACCAGGACTTCTCGGAGGTCGGGCGGCGCTGCGTCGACCGCGCGCTGCACCAGCTCACCGCGGGCGAGCCCGACGTGGGCACGACGCTCGTGCCGACGCACCTCGTGGTGCGCGGGAGCACGGGGACGCCGCGGGCGGGGGCCGACGCGGGCTGACGGACGGGCCCGACGAGCCCGGACGGGCGCCGAGGCCGCCCGCGGACGGTCACTCGCGGAGGTCGATCTCACCGAAGCGCTCGTCGTCGCGGATCGGCTCGGTCAGGCACGGCGAGTCGACCATCCGCACCGGCGGGTCCGCGTCGCGGGTCACCGTGACGTCCACGCACAGCACCGCCTCGGCCATCTCGGAGAACATGCCGCTGCCCACCGACTCGCTGCCGACGATCTGGACCCGCCACGCGGCGCCGGTCCCCCCGGGGCCGAGGGGCTCGTAGGCCCCGATCCAGGGCGTGCGGCTGAACGCCACCTCGAACGCCTCCGGGAGCGTCTCCGAGGTCCCGTCGTCGACGTCGTCGATCGCCTCGGTCAGCCCGGCGTCGAGGATCCGCGCAGCGTGGCGCGCGTTGCTCGTCGCGGCCGCCGTCAGCGGGTCCCGCACCGGGGCGACGAACGTGCGGGCCGCGGCGGCGAGCGCGACCAGGACGAGGACGAGAGCGCCGACGAGGGCCCACCCGCGGCGGTTCACGGGCTCGTGGCGGGGGCCGGCGCGCTCGTCATCGCGTCAGGGTAGCGACGGATGGAACCACGGGGGGCCGATCGGCGCGCGCGGGGTGACGGTCTCCGACCAGCCTGGCCGGGGCGTCGTGCACGCGGCACCGCACCACAGCCAGCCCTCTCGCAGGCGTCCCTCGCCGGTGGAGGAACCGCGGTCCACACGGCGAAACTTTCGACTTGAAAGGATTCAGAGGTGTCTCGTCCGTTCCTCAGCGGCGAGCGCTTACCTACCTTGGGGCGCGGACGCAGTCCCGGGGCGATGGCGCCCGGGTAGGGGTCCTGCAGCGCCGCGGCGACCGGCCGGCGGCGCCACGTCGCGAGGGAGACGTCATGAGAGCACGAGGTATTGCGGCGGGGCTTCTCGCCGCCGCGACGGCGGTCGGCGCAGGGGTCGTCGCCGCGGAGAGCGCCCACGCGGCGATCGGCTGCCGCGTCACGTACGCGGTGTCGAACGAGTGGTCGACGGGGTTCGGCGCCGCCGTCACCGTCGAGAACCTGGGGGACGCGGTCAACGGCTGGACGCTGGCCTGGGACTTTCCCGCCGGGCAGACCGTGACGCAGGCGTGGAACGGCGTCGCGAGCCAGTCCGGCACGACCGTGAGCGTCAAGGACGCCGGCTACAACGCGCAGGTCCCGTCGGGCGGCACGGTCGCGTTCGGGTTCAACGGGACGTGGAACGGATCCGCGAACACCGCCCCGACGGCCTTCCGGCTGAACGGCACCGCGTGCACCGGGACGGTCACCCCGACCCCGACGGCGACCCCGACGTCCACGGCGACCCCCACTCCCACCCCGACCGTCACGACCACCCCCACGACGACCACCCCGCCCGCGGGTGCGTGGCAGGCCGAGGACCTCGACCGCGGCCTCATCAGCGTCCGGTCGGGCTCGGGCAACCTCGTGCAGTGGCGCCTGCTCGGCACCGAGGCCGCCTCGACGGGCTTCCACGTGTACCGCGGCGGCACGCGCGTGACGTCCTCGCCGGTCACGGGCTCGACGAACTACGTCGACGCGGGCGCGTCCGCGAGCGCGAGCTACACCGTGCGCGCGGTCGTGAACGGCACCGAGCAGGCGCCGTCGGCCCCGTCGCTGACCTTCGGCAACGGCTACCTCGACGTGCCGATCTCGAAGCCGGGCTCGGGCTACGTCGCCAACGACGGGTCCGTCGGCGACCTCGACGGCGACGGCCGGCTCGAGATCGTCCTCAAGTGGGACCCGACGAACGCCAAGGACAACTCGCAGGCCGGGGTCACCGGCAACGTGTACCTCGACGCGTACCAGCTCGACGGCACCCGCATGTGGCGCATCGACCTGGGCCGCAACATCCGCGCGGGCGCTCACTACACGCAGTTCCAGGTGTACGACTACGACGGCGACGGCAAGGCCGAGGTCGCCGTCAAGACGGCCGACGGCACCCGCTCGGGCACCGGCCAGGTCATCGGCAGCGCGAGCGCCGACCACCGCAACGGCGACGGGTACGTGCTCAGCGGCCCGGAGTACTTCACGGTCTTCCAGGGCCAGACCGGCGCGATCGGCGCCACGACCGACTACGTGCCCGCACGCGGCACCGTGTCGAGCTGGGGCGACTCCTACGGCAACCGCGTCGACCGCTTCCTCGCCGGGACGGCCTACCTCGACGGCGTGCGGCCGTCGATCATCATGGCGCGCGGCTACTACACGCGGGCCGTCGTGGTGGCCTGGGACTACCGCGACGGGAGGCTCACCCGCCGCTGGACGTTCGACTCGAACGCGTCGGGCAACAGCACCTACGCCGGCCAGGGCAACCACTCGCTGACCGTCGGGGACGTCGACGGCGACGGCCGCCAGGAGATCCTCTACGGCGCCGCCGCCATCGACGACGACGGCCGGGGGCTCTGGAACACCCGCTACGGGCACGGCGACGCGGGCCACCTGGGCGACCTCATCCCGAGCCGCCCGGGCCTCGAGTACTACAAGGTCACCGAGACCGCGTCGCAGCCCGACTCCTGGATGGCCGACGCGCGCACCGGGGCGATCCTGTGGCGCACGCCGGGCACGACGGACAACGGCCGCGGCGTCTCGGCCGACATCTGGGCCGGGAGCCCGGGCGCGGAGTCGTGGTCCTCGTCGGACTCCCAGCTCCGCAACACCTCTGGCACGGCGGTCGCCCGCAAGCCCTCGTCGGCGAACTTCCTGGCCTGGTGGGACGGCGACCCGGTCCGGGAGCTGCTCGACGGCACCCGCATCGACAAGTACGGCACGGGCGGCGACACCCGGCTGCTCACCGGCGCGGGCGTGCACAGCAACAACGGCACGAAGTCGACGCCCACGCTGTCGGGCGACATCCTCGGCGACTGGCGCGAGGAGGTCGTCTGGGCGACGTCGGACGACAGCGCGCTGCGCATCTACGCGACGCCGATCGCGACCGACACCCGCGTGTGGACGCTGCTGCACGACCAGCAGTACCGCACCGCGATCGCGTGGCAGAACACGGCGTACAACCAGCCGCCGCACCCCTCGTTCTTCCTGGGGGCACCGTTCACGCTCCCGGCGCAGCCGCGGGTGTACGTGCGCTGACGGCGTGCGGGTCGGCCGGGGTGACACCGGCCGACCCGCACGGGCGTGGGCGGCCGCCCACCGGCTCGACCGACGCGCGGCCCCTCGTCCGGCCAGGCGCTGCGGTGCGCGGGCTCGGCGGCCACGGGTCCGACGGCACCAACGGGCAGGCTGCCGCGCGGGGCGCCCGGCGTAGCGTGGAACGCGTCACGCAGGGGTCGAGGGGGATCGCCGTGAAGCGCTCGTGGGCGTTCCTGGCCGTCACCGTCGCCCTGCTCGCCGGGCCGGGCGCCGCGAGCGCGCTCGCCGGTCCCGCGGACGCCGCGTCGGCCGCGACGGCGGTCGGCGCGGCCCGGGCGGACCTCGCCGACCAGGGCGCGCAGCCCGACGGCGGGCGTCACCACCCGCGGCCCGGCCGCCCGCTGCACGTCGCGATCGGCGACTCGCTCCCGGCCGGCCAGCAGTCGGTGCCCCCCGCGGTCGACTTCCCCACGACGGCCGCGCTGTGGAAGGCCAACGGGTTCGTGGCCCGGTTCCACGCCGTGCTCCCGCGCCGGCTGGACTGCGCTCCGGGGCGCGGCCGGCACGGCGAGGACCTCGACCACCGCGGGCGCGGCTGCCGCGGGATCGCGCTCGTGAACCTGTCCCGGACCGGGATCCCGGGCGTGGCCGGCGGCGTCACGACCGAGACGGTGCTGGCGCCCGGGGACCAGCTGGACCAGGCCGTCGCGCTGCTCGACGCCCGCAACCACGACCGCTCGCGCCGCAACGACGTCGAGGTCGTCACGGTCTCGGTCGGCGGCAACGACCTCTACGGGCCGGCCGTCGCGGCGTGCGTGCTGGCGACGACGCCCGCGTGCCTGCCGACGCTCGAGACGACGTTCGCGGGCTTCGTGACCCGGTACGACGAGATCCTGCGCACGCTCCGGGAGCACGCCGGACCCCGGACGCTCATCCTCGGGATGACGTACTACAACCCCCTCCCGTTCTGCGACCTCGGCGCGACCGACCCGGAGCGCGTGCGGCTGCTCGGCGACGCGATCCTCGAGGGCGGGACGCTCGGCGGCGCGACCCTGCCGGCCGGCTCCAACGACCGGCTCCGCGAGGTCGCCGCGCGCCACGACGTGACCGTCGTCGACGCGTTCGGGCTCCTGGGGGCCGGGGACTTCGTCGGCGGGTCCGACTGCGTGCACCCCGACGGCGACGGCCACGAGCGTCTGGCCCGCGCGTTCGCGGCGGCCCTCCCCCGCTGAGTCGCAGGTGCGACGACGGCTGCCCTCGCCTCACTCGTGCGGGCACGCCGCCGGCGTCGACGCGTCGGTCCGCCGACGGGCGGGGCTGACCCGCTGACCCGCCGACGCGCCGACGACGACACCGCCGGTGCTCGCCGCACGTCCCGGAGCCGCCATCCGGCGTTCACCGCGCCGACCGGCGGCCGTCGGCGGGCGAGGTTAGCCTCGCGAGGTGACCGAGCTGACCTCCCTGACGACCGAGCCGGTCGAGCTGCCCGGCGTGCGCCCCGCGGACCCGCCGACCGAGATGCTGCCGGGCCGGCTGTGGCACGGCGGCTGCCCGGTCGACTTCGACTGGGTCACGGCGACCGGGATCCGCGCGGTGATCGACATCGCCGACGCCGACGCGCACCCGCCGGCGGGCGCGACGGACGGGCTGCTCTACCTCAAGGCCCCGCTCGTCGACGGCGACGACCTGCCCGACCCGGCGCTGACCCTGCGGCTCGCGACCCTCGTCGCCGGGCTGCTCGACGACGGGTACCGCGTCCTCGTGCACTGCACGTTCGGTCGGAACCGCTCCGGGCTGGTGGTGTCGCTCGTCGTCCGCGAGGCGCTCGGCCTCACGGGCGCCGAGGCCCTCGCGCACGTGCAGCAGCACCGCGAGGGCACCGTCAACAACGCGCGCTTCGCGGAGTGGCTGCGCACCCTGCCGGCGCCGCGCTGACGCCGGGCACGCCACCGTCACGTCACAGCGGCGTGCGCCACTCCCGCACCGCGTCGTCGAGCCAGTCGTGCGTGCGCCCGTGGTGCACGTCGTCCCACAGCCGGAACGCGACCCCGCCGAGCTCCGCGACGCGGTCGAGCACCGGGCGTCCGTCCCACGTGAGCACGTCGAACCCGTAGGCGTCGCGGAACCCCCGGTACGCGGCGGCGTCGATCTCGCCGGCGACGAACCGCCGTGCCGCGCTCGTCAGGTCGTACTCGCGGGGCGCACGGGCGATCCGCGGGTCGCTCGGCGGCGATGTCACGAGGAGCGGCGTGACCCGACTCGACCGTTGGGAGCAGCGCGCCGAGGTGCCCCTGTCCGTGGCCGCGCTCGTCTTCCTCGCCGCCTACGCCGTGCCGATCGCCGCACCGGACGTCTCGGAGAGCACGCGAGCCGTGTGCGAGACAGTGCTCACCGCGACCTGGATCGCCTTCGCCGTGGACTACGCCATCCGGCTGAAGCTCGCTGAAGCGCGCCGCGCGTTCATCCGGCACAACCTCTCTGACCTCGCCGTGATCGCACTGCCGATCCTGCGTCCCTTGCGGCTCCTGCGACTGGTCGCGCTGATCGGCGTGCTCAAGCCAGGTGCGCCGCGTTCGGCGCGGTGATCGCGAGTGCGCCACAGGTAAGGAGCAGCGCAGTGCCGGCGGTCACGTAGGTGACGACCCGTCCTCGCAGGGAGCGAGCGCCGGCGCGGTTGGCTCGTCGAGCGCGTCGCCGACGCCGCCGAACAGCAAGAGGCCGTGACACGAGACCAGCTCGACGACCTCATAGCAGAGGTCCGCCAACGACGAGCCGAACTCGCCAACCGCCGCCGCGCCGACGACGAAGGCGCGCCTGAGGCAGGCGTGACACGTACGTAGACGATCGTTTGAGTGCATGGATGCGCACGCACGGCCCGTGTGCGCACGGTCGTCAGCGCCGCACGGCCGGCGACCCGGCCCTCCGGTTCGACCGCGCAGCGGCATGAGCGCGCGTAGGAGTGCGCTCGGAGCATGTGACAGGTCTCGGTCCCTCTCGCCTCAGTCGCTCAGCGCCCCGGAAGCGGCGGCAAGCGCCGACAGGCATCCGAGAACCACGGCCCACACGAGAGCCTCCGAACGAAGGACTGCGGCGGCACGGCTACGAAAGCAATGGCGAGCGTCGTGAACCATGCGTGGACCGTAGGCCCGGCACAACGCGCACGGAAGCGCCGGCGGCCCAGCGTTCCCGGTGGACCCCGCAACGGCATGACCGTGCGCTGCGCGCACAGCGGGACCTCACAGCGCACTCGCTGGCCTCCCGCCGAGCGCATGCACCTGAACGGAGGTTTGTGTACACGCAGTGGCGAGACGCCGCGGGGGCCGCCCTGCGGCGTCCCCAACGCACCAACCAGCTGTACTCAAGCCTTCGGTCAGGTGCAGTGTCCCGTGTGATGAGCCGTCAGTCGCCGCCGCCTGACGCGTGCAGCGTTGGGGCAAGCGTTGTTGCGGTGACGCGTACCGGGTGCCGAGAGTGATCGACGCTGCGGGCGGCGCGCCTCGGCCCTCGCTTGACAGACCTCAGAGGTTCTCTAGCGTCGAGACCATGACCCTCATGCAGTTGCGTGACCTGACTGGGACCGTCGTGGCGGTCACCGGTGCCTCCGCCGGCATCGGCCGTGCCATCACCGAGGCGCTGGTTGCCGCGGGCGCCAACGTCGTGGTCGGAGCTCGCCGGCTCGAGCGTCTCACCGAGCTGGCCGGGCAACTGGGAACCGACCGGGTCGTGCCCGTGCAAATGGACGTGCGCGCGCCCGCCGACAACGCCCGCCTCGTGCAGGCGGCCCTAGACACCTGGGGCCGACTGGACTCCGTGGTCGCCAACACAGGCGTCGGTCTCTACGGCTCGGTCCTGGACGGCAGCGACGAGGACATTCGAACCATGATCGACACCAACTTCACCGGCACCGTCTTCACCGTGCGTGCCGCGCTGCCACCGATGCTCGAGGCCGGTGCAGGCGACATCGTCATCGTCGCCTCCGTGGCGAGCTTCCGCGGCGGGCCGGACGAGGCCGTGTACGCCGGAACCAAGTTCGCCCAGCAAGGCTTCGCGGGCTCCATCGATCGTGAGCTCCGCGAGAAGGGGATCCGTGTGACGACGATCAACCCCGCCGGGGTCGAGACGGAGTTCGCGATCGGCAAAGGCCGCACCCAGGGTGACCCCTCGCTCGCGGAGTACCTGCGCCCGGAGATGGTCGCCCACGCCGTCGTCACCACGCTGCAGCAGCCGCGCGAGATGCGGACACAGCACTGGGCGATGTGGAGCATGCGCCAGGGCAGCTGAAGGAGCCGTGGCTCGGCAGACGGAGCCGCGGCGCTGGGCGAGGTTCGGTCGCGGAATCGACAGACCGAAGGAGCACAGACCCATGGAGAACACAGGCAGCACGGTCCGTGGCGAGCGGGTCCCGAAGGTTGTCGTCTTCGACGTGAACGAGACGCTGAGCGACATGTCGCCGATGTCGGCCCGTTGGAAGAGTGTCGGCGCGCCGGCCTACCTCGCGCGGCAGTGGTTCGTCGAGGTGCTTCGTGACGGCTTCGCTCTGGCCGCCGCGGGTGCGTCGCAACCCTTCGCAGAGATCGCCGCTGCCACCGCCGAGCGGCTCCTCATGCCCGTCGGAATCGAGGACGTGCCGGCGGCGGTGAAGCACGTGATGGCGGGTTTCGGTGACCTCGACGTCCACCCGGACGTGCCGGACGGCGTGCGCGGCCTTCGCGCCGCCGGGATCCGGTTGGTCACGCTCTCAAACGGTAGTGCCAAGGTGGCAGATGGCCTGCTGACGCGGGCGGGCCTGCGGGGCGACCTCGAGGCTCTCCTCAGCGTCGACGACGCGCCACGGTGGAAGCCTGCGCCTGAGGCGTACGCGCACGCGGTCCGCTGGGGCGGGGTGGCGGCGGCCGAGATGCTACTCGTCGCGGTGCACCCCTGGGACATCGACGGCGCAGGACGGGTCGGGATGCGCACCGCCTGGATCAACCGGGACGCAGCCCACTACCCCGCATTCTTCCGGCAGCCGGATATCGCAGTGGCGTCACTGACGGACCTCGCAGCGCGGTGGTCCCGGCGATGAAGCCGCTGCTGGCCCGTACCTGAACGGACGTTTAGGTGCACCGTCATACGACGCCTCAGGTGCTCGGCGGGGTCTCCGAAAACCCTGCGCGGGCGATCGGCTCGCGGAGCCAAGGCCAGTCGTCCTCGGCCCAGATCGTGAAGCGGTCTACAGCGCCACCCTCGCCCAAAGACAGCTCGACCAGCCACTCGACGTCGGAGTGCTGAACCACCTCCACCGGGACGAGGTCTGGTGGTGGATGTGGGCCGCGAGGGCGCGCGCCCGCGGCTCGCTCATCACGGGCGCCCCCGCGCGTCGTCGTTCACCCGGACACTGTGCGTCACGGCCGCTTCTCGCGGAAGTAGCCGGCGCCTTCGCAGGTGCATGTAATCAAACGATCGTTTAGGTACATGTCACGCTGTCGTGCGTTGATCATGGCGTCGCAGCGGCTTGGTCAGCCATCGCCGCCACCGGGGCACGATCAGCACCGTCAGCGCCGGTGTGGCGTAGGCGAGGGCTGCCCAGGGGTGCGATCGACCCGCGGCGAGGGCTGCCCGGGCATCGCGAACGGCCATCACGACGCCCGGATCGGCCGGGTCGTGCACTAGCTCGAGTGGAGCGGTGTACCGGGAGTCGGCCGGGGCTTGCTCCCAGTACTGGTACGGGCCCCGCGTGGTCCACCCTGCTTCACGTACAACCGAGCGGAGGTTGGTCGACGCTCCATGCCATGTGCACTTGAACGAACGTTCGAGTACATGTACCGGCGTCCGCGCTCACGGGGTCACTCCGGCGTCGCCGAGGGTTGAGGGATCGAGCGTGGAGCGTTCAGCGGCGGGGATCGACCGGAACGTACCCGCCCTCGGCATCTCGGACGAGCAGCGTCGCGACGTCGCCCGCGACGCGGACGAGGCCTTCGCGCCAGACGCCGTCGACGAGCATCCGAACCTGGCCCTGACCGTCGCCCGTGGGGAGGGTGTACTCGTCGAGCAGCACGTCGGCGTGTTGCGCCTGCTGCTCGACCTGCCGGGCCAGGCCCGGATCTGTGCGCGCATCGACGACGAACCAGGCTCCGATGCCCACCGCCGCCACGGTCAGCACGACCAGCAGGGGGACCCACAGCCGCTCGAGCGAGTCGCTGCGCCCGCGAGGCATGTCTTTCGCCATTTCGAGGAACACGTCCGCTCCTTCCCGCCGGCCGGGCCGGCTGCCCAACACCGGCGTCTGGTGCGCCGCCGCGACGCGGAACGCGCAAGCCAGGGTTCATGCCATCGTCACACGACGGTCAAGCCAGCACCAGGCCACGCTCGTTTGAGCCAAACCGTCGAGACTGCCTCATCGCGAACTCGACCGCGCTCTGCTCGAGTGCATGTACTCAAACGATCGTTTGAGTACATGCCGTCAGAGCGGGCAGCGGCCCACGGGCGCCTCCGCCGCGCGGCAAACTGGGGCGGTGACGCCGGCTGAGATCCACCTGACGCGACTGGTCGAGGCGGACGATCCCAACGCAGTAGCCGCGGAGCTGCGAGCCGCCGTGGGTGAGCGAGGAGCCCTCGACCTCGCAGTGTCGTGGAGCCGAGCGATCGACCCAGACATACGGAGCGCCGCGCTGGATCTGCTCGTCGCCGTCCTCGACGCGGCCTGGGAAGCGTCGCCGGAGGTCGGCCCCGCACCCGAGATGGTCCGCCTGGTCATCGAGCAGGCCGGCTCCGTCTCGGTAGACCACGAGAACGAGTACCTGCGTTGGATCGCCGCGCGAGCCCTGCGGCTGGTGGCAGGTCTCGACGAGGACGGACAAGCGACCGAGCTGTTGATGCGCTTCGCCGACGACGAGGACGGCGACGTTCGCCTCCAGGTGTCGTTCCAGCTGGCCTTCTCCCTTGAGGACGACGCCGCACCTGACGACCCGGACGTGGAACTGCTCGTGCGGCTGCTCAGCGACCCCGACCCCGATGTCCGCGACTACGCGTCCTTCGCCTTCACCATCAACTCTGTCGACTCCCCGACCATCCGAGACGAGCTCCTGACCCTGAGCGCGACCTCCGAGGAGCCGGCCGCAGGGCAGGCGGGGGCCGCCCTCGCCGAGCGCGGCGACACCCGGGTGCTCCCGATCGCCGTCGTTTACGTACATGCACGAACAGGCGATGGCCGACCGGCTGCGGGTCAGCGGTCGCGTCGAAAGCCGGCGCCAGCGTGCTCGCCGCTGCTCCCGGTGCCGCTCGTGCCGCTCGTCCCGCTCGTGCGTCGAACTCGCTGACCGGCTGCAGGCGCGCGACGCCCTCGAGTCGTCTGGCGAGGGCGAAGATGCTTGTCCGCGCGACAAGATGGCGGAGTTCGGCATCCGACGGAGGAGGACGACGTGGAACGCGTGACCGGGGTCGGTGGCATCTTCGTGGCGGCGCGCGATCCGGAACGGCTGGCCCGGTGGTACAGCCTCCAGCTCGGGGTCGACCCCGCGCCCGACTCCTACGAGGTGTCCTCGTGGTGGCAGGACGCGGGCCCGACCGTCTTCGCCCCCATTGCCCACGACGGGGAGCACGTCGCCGGCCCCGCGCACTCGTGGTCGTTGAACTTCCGCGTCGCGGACCTCGACGCGATGGTCGAGCAGCTGCGCCGCAACGGTGTCGCCGTTGAGGTCGACCCCGAGGTCTACCCCAACGGCCGGTTCGCCTCTCTGCAGGACCCCGAGGGCAACCCGCTGCAGCTATGGCAGCCCGAGGGCGCCGATCGGCGTGGACCGGTCTGAGCGTCGCCTCTTGGGATAAGCCCGATCCCGACACCGGGTCCTGGCTGCTCGCCCATGGGTGTTTTGCGGTCGTGCTCGTGCTGGTGCTGGTCGCCATCGGTGGCGTCATCGCCGTCCGCTGGCTCGTCAGCCTGTGGTGACGGGCCGACGTCCGCACCACCACACGCCACGACTTCATCAGCACCAAGCCCTCGCCGGCCGGCGAAGCACGTACATGTACTCAAACGAACGTTTGGGTACATGTACGCAGGCTCCCCTGCGGGCGGTGCCTGTCCCGCTCCGTGGTCGGCACGTCTGCGCAGAGCCAGCGGCACGTCCGTGTGGAGTCAGGCCCTCAGTCGAGCCAGCTCGGCAGAGGCGTGCCTGGATGGACGACCGCGATGTTGTCCGAGGACGGGACGAGTACGCCGTCCAGGGAATCACCCAGCACGACGTCGACACGGTCTCCCTCACCGCGGATGGTGATCCGGGGGCACCAGAAGCTGCCGAGGGCTTCGTCCCACGGGACGTAGTGGAGATCCACACCCGTGACGCGCCCGCCGACCATCGGCGCCCAGCTCGGGGCATGCTCCCCCACGTCCCAGATCGCCACGTCCGCGTCGCTTCTGACGCCGCTGCCGAGCATCGGGGTGGGCTGCAGGCCGATTCCCTCGCGTTCGCCGGGGGGATCCCACGTGAGCGAGAACACCGCGCCCCCGTCAGTCGCCACCTCGAACCCGTGGTCCACGGCGTCGAACCCGTCGAAGAGCCATGTCGGGTCGTTCCACTCCAGCTCCGCGTCGATGTTCCGAGGGCCGTCGTCAACTAGTCCGGGGTGCAGCTCGTGGCGGCGGTAGTCGAGAGTGAAGTAGCGGACAGCTCGGATGCGCGCGCCGACCAGCTCGTCGGCATCGCGGCGGCGCGCCTCCACCTCGGCGGCCGAGCCGGCCCAAGACCACACCCGCCCTTCTCCACGTGCCCCGACCTCCATGGCGCGAGTCTTGCAGGTCCTCTACCCATCGAAGCTCTGCCAGGTCCCCTCGGCGGCAGGTGCAACGACACGTACCTAAACGATCGTTTAGGTACATGTCTCACCGGGCTGACACCAGGGCTGTACGCCAGCGTGCCTCCACTCGCCACTGGCAGTGGCTCACTGTGGCCTCGGTTCCACCAGCGGTGACCGCAGCGCCGGGAGTCGGGCCTGGTCTCGTCGTGGTCGGTGTCCCGGGCTCATGGCGGCTCGCGCTGTCGACGGGTTCGGTCAGCTGTCGATGTCCTCGGTGGAGCAGCCGCCCTGCTCATCAGGTGCGTCCGTCCGCAGGGAGCAGTCGCTGGCCTGGTGGGCGTCGAGACCGCTGCGGATCCTCCGGGTGATGGCGTCGAGGGCCGTCCGTCCGGGCCCAGGGCTGAAGACCTGGCGGCACGGGTGGTGCGTTGACCGGTTGAGCCCGCCCTCGTTTCCGGCCACCACGGGGAACGTCGCCTGGAGGTGCGGGGTGCGGGTCGGCCAGGCGGTGGCGGGTCACGACACTCGGGCTCGCGCGACGACTCAGCGGGTGGCGATGCGGACCGATGAGACTGGCACCGGCTCTCACCGGTGCCGCCCCCGCCCTGGAGTCCTTGATGCTGCTGAAGAACCTCTCGATCGGTCGTCGTCTCGCGATCGGGTTCCTCGTGGTCGTCCTCGCGATGATCACCGTGACCGCGGTGGGGGTCACGCGGGTCGAGCAGATCCAGACGCGCCTGAGCACGATCAACGACCTGAACAGCGTCAAGCAGCGCTACGCCATCAACTTCCGCGGGAGCGTGCACGACCGTGCGATCGCCCTGCGCGACGTGGTGCTGGCGGGGTCGCCGGCCGACGTCGACCGCGAGGTCGCGCTGATCGAGAGCCTCGAGGCGGACTACGCCGACTCCGCGGTGCTCATGGCCGAGGTGTTCGCCGACCCGGCGAACGTCGGCGAGAAGGAGGTCGAGGCGCTCGCGCAGATCGAGCGCATCGAGGCGGAGACGATGCCGCTCGTCGACGAGGTCGTCGGGCTCCAGCGCGCGGGCGAGGGCGAGGCCGCCCTGGCGCTGCTCACCGAGGAGGCCAAGCCGCGGTTCGTCGAGTGGCTCGCGGCCATCAACGTGCTGATCGACCTCGAGGAGTCGATGAACCAGGCGGAGTCCGCGCAGGCCCGCAGCATCGCCGGCAGCTTCCTCATGACGATGGTGCTGCTGGCCGCGCTGGCCGCGCTGGCGGCGAGCGTCGTCGCGTGGCGGCTCACGCGAGGGATCACGCGACCGCTCGCCGCGGCCGTCGACGTGCTCGCGCACGTGGCCGACGGCGACCTGACACAACGGCTCGACGTGACGTCGAACGATGAGGTCGGCCGCCTCGCGCGCTCCCTGAACACCGCACTGGCCGCGGTAGGTGGTGCGCTCGGCTCGGTCGCCGGCAGCACGCAAGGGCTGTCCGCTCTCAGCGGGCGCATCGGTGAGCTCTCCGGACGGATCGCCGAGGGCGCGCAGGAGTCCGCGGCGCAGGCCGACGTCGTGGCGTCCGCCGCGAACGAGGTCTCCTCGAACGTGCACGCCGTCGCCTCCGGCTCCGAGCAGATGGGCGCGTCGATCCGCGAGATCGCTCAGAGCGCCAACGAGGCAGCCGGCGTCGCCCAGCGCGCCGTGGACGTCGTCGAGATCACCAGCGCGACGGTCTCTCGGCTCGGGGACTCCAGCCGCGAGATCGACGCGGTCGTCAAGACCATCACGACCATCGCCGAGCAGACCAACCTCCTCGCGCTCAATGCCACGATCGAGGCCGCACGCGCCGGTGAGGCGGGCAAGGGCTTCGCCGTCGTGGCCGGGGAGGTCAAGGAGCTCTCGCAGGAGACCGCGCGGGCGACCGAGGACATCTCCCGGCGGGTCGAGGCGATCCAGGCGGACACGCGCAGCGCCGTCGCGGCGATCGCGGAGGTCGCGTCCGTCATCGCCCGCATGAACGACCACCAGATGACGGTCGCCTCGGCAGTCGAGGAGCAGAACGCCACGACGACCGAGATGAACCGCGGGGTCGCCGAGGCGGCTGCCGGCTCGGAGCAGATCGCCGCGAACATCACCCGGGTCGCCGACGTGGCGCGCGCGACGACCGACTCGGTGGCCGAGTCCCAGCGCGCGGCGGACGAGCTCGCCAGTGTCTCGGAGGAGCTTCGCGGGCTCGTGCAGCAGTTCCGCTTCTGACCGCGTCTCAGCGACCTGGCCGAAAGCGAGCCAAAGCGGCCCCCTTCCCGCCGTCGCAGCCACCCGACAGCGGACACCTACGGTCGGTCGGCCAGCCGTAGGCGCAAACGCTCTGCGACGCGAGTGGCCTCATCGCGCTCGTCGAGCATTCCAACCTGTTCGCTGACGGCCGCCCACCGGACAAGCTCCGCCAGGATGAACGACCAGTCCGTCGTGAGCAGGTCAGGAGTGATGTCGGCGGTGACCGGTGGCCACCCCGCTGGTCCTTCCTCCCGGTTCGGGTGTGACGCGGCAGCCGCCCACCCGGCTTTGCGAATACGACGGCCGGTCTCGACGCGTGGGTCATCGCCGTCCACGGCTGCGTCAGATACGGAGTTGTCGATCGTGGCGTCGACCAGCAGCCAGTCGCTGACGGGCATGGCGATCTCTCGGGCGTCGTTCACGGCGGAAGTGTCGCCCCGCGGACACCGACTACGCCAGCCGCTCCCAGTCACGTCGTGGACAGCCCGCCCTACCTCGACGAAGCGGGCCCTATCCCGTGGCCGGGGCAGGCCTCGACCGGAACGACGGCGATCGCGACCAACGGTTTCGACCGCCGTTTGGCGTAGACCGGCGTCGGTGGCCGGAAACAGCGAAAGTGGCCTCCGTCGCGCTGCTGTAGCCACTCGACAACGGACGTGTTCCGATGAGAGACGCAAAGGCGGTTGCGAACGGACCGCGCTGAGCGGGTCAGCGGAGGTTGAGGACGGCTTCGTGCAGCACGCGCCGCAGCTCGAAGTGGGCCTCGACCATGCGCCCGAGGATGATCAGGTGGCGCACCTGCTGAGGGGTCCACTCCCGGGCGCTGGTGTCCATGATCTCCAGGGCGCCCAGCGGTTCGTCGCCGATCGAGCTGAGCGTCGTTCCCATGTAGGCCCGCATCTTCACCGCGCCGGTGACGTACGGGTTGGCTGCGAAGCGGACGTCGCGCGTCATGTCCGGGACCACCGTGGGTTCCAGGCGGTCCTGGATCGTGACCGCGGTGAAGGACTCCGCCTGCTGGAACGTCGCGATGAAGTCGCCCACACATGCCTTCACGACGCCTTCGTCCGGCAGCACCAGACCGATCGACACGTACGGGGCGCCTGTCACGTCGCGCGCCAGCTCGACGAGGTCGTCGTACTCCGGACCGTCGAACGAGTGCACCAGCCCGTACCGGTCCAGCGCCTGCAGCGAACGAGGCTCCTCGGCAAGCAGGGCGTCGGCCGGTGCGACGGTCACGTTGGCATTCATCACGGGTCCCTTCCACGGTCGCCGACCCCCGACGACCTACCAGCCCACCCATCGGCCCCGCACCCCGCCCATCCAGCATTCGCAACAGAACCGGCCGACATCACACCCTCGCGGCGAGCACACGTGGCCGAGCCGGCGCCGACGGCACGGCGAGCACACGGACGCGAAGGAGGCCCCGCTGCTGCAGGGGGCTAGAGCAGCGGGGCCTCCACGTCAGCGTATCGACCACATCTGGACGCCGGTCCAGTGGCGGACGGATGAACCCACGTCGGCAGGGCGCGGCATACCCCCTCCCCTAGTCAGCTCGGAGGTAGCCACAGCGACCACACGCCGGCCACAACGCCGCACACCGCCCCGAGCACGACGAAACCAGGCATCGGCGCGGAGCCCGTCGAGCACGCTCGACAGGATCGTGGCCTGCACACGCGTGCCGGACGGGTCCCACGACCCGGTCGTAGTGAACGGGAGTCCCTCGGCTTCGTGGATCCGCCGGTGCTTCTCCGTCAGCCGGTTGATCGCCTCGTGGTCCGTGCCTGCTCCGCCCGCTCCCGTCCGTGCACCTCGCTGAGCTCGTCGAGCCGCCACGTCACGTGCAGGGCGCGCGCCGTTCTCTTCCGGGCCGTGGCGAGCCCGTGGCCGATGCCCCACAGCGTCAGCAGGCGCGACGCGACGGTCAGAAGGGTCAGGACGACCCGCACATCCATGGCCGGGGTCAGCGTTCGACGCGGATGCGGGGGTGTTGTCCGGCGGGGTAGACGTCGGCGGTCCGGTCCTCGTCGCCGCGCGCGCTGCCGCCGCCGTAGGTGTCAGCAGCAAGCACGCCGGCACCGACGTGGTCCACCGCGACGAGTCCGACACGCTCTGGCTCGACGGCGTGGCGACGAAGCCGAGCTGACGCGAGCTCGTGGTCAGAGCCCTGGCCGGGCCGGGCCGGTCATCGTTTCGGACGTTGACCGGGCCGCGGCGTGGGCTCAGCCGAGCAGGCGGGTCATCTCGGAGATCTCGGCGGTCTGGTCCTCGATGATCGTCTCCGCGAGCGCGACCGCGTCGGCGTTCTCGCCGCCGTCGACCTCGTCCTGCGACATCGTGATCGCGCCCTGGTGGTGCTCGATCATCATCGTGAGGAACGCCTCGTCGAACGCGGCGCCCTCGGTCTCCTCGAGCCGCTCCATCTGCTCGTCGGTCATCATCCCGGGCATCGAGCCGTGGTCCATGTCGCCGTGGTCCATCCCGGCCATGGCGTCGTCCGCGGGGACCTCGGCGTCCCAGGCCTCGAGCCACGCGGTCATCGTCTCGATCTCGGGCCCCTGGGCGGCGGCGATGCGCTCCGCGAGGTCGAGGACCTCGGGGGTCTGCGTGCGGTCGGCGGCGAGCTCGGCCATCTCGACCGCGCCCCGGTGGTGCACGATCATCCCCTGCGCGAACTGCACGTCCGCGTCGTTGTGCTCGGCGGGCGCCTCGCTCGTCGACGCGGGTTCCGAGGCGGACGACGTGGCCGCGCCCGGGTCCGCCCCGGGGTCGCCGGAACAGCCGGTCAGGGTCAGCAGCAGCGCGACGCCCGCGGCGGCCGCACCGGGCAGCGTGGCGGTGCGGCGGGCCGGGGTCGGGCGGGTGCGTGCGGTCATGGTGGAGCTCCCTCGGTCTGTGGTCGGGTGGTCGAGGTGGTGGCGCGGCGCACGGGCCGGCCCCTGGACCCGGAGACGCACAGAGCGGTGCGCGGCGACCCGCATCCCCGGGACGGCACCGGCCGCGGGTCGACCGGGTCGCGACGGGTCGCGCGGCCTCCCTGCATCTCCGCATCATGACGCGGCGACGGACGCGGCTCCAACCGCTGCACCGGTTCGCGACCGCCCGCCGGCGCTGCCGCGCGCCCCGCACCGAGGCCCGCGGCAGCGGCGACGTCAGCGGCCGAACGTGTCGACGAGCTCGGTCCCGGGGCGCGCCACGGTCAGGTAGCCGCCGCCGTCGAGGGCGGTCGGCACGGTGATGGTGCCGGTCACCGTGCCCGCGCGGGTGTCGAGGACGTCCACGATGCCGTCGCCTCCCCGGGAGACGTAGCCGGTGTCGCCGGCGGCCGTGATCGCCGTGATGGGCCTCCCCGGCGACGCCCACACCTCCTCGAGGTCGTCCTCGCGTGCGGGGGCGCGGCTGGGCGTCGGCAGCGGCACGGCGTGCAGGGTCTCGAGGAACGTGGGCGAGCCCGGGTCGGCGTCGACGACGTGCGCGACGTACCCGTCGGGGTGCATGCGGGCGAACAGCACCCGGTCGTCGGCCACGGAGAAGCGGAAGGCCAGTCCGTCCCCAAGGGGCCGGCGCTGCGCCTCGTCCTCCCCCGGCGGGACGACGAACAGGTCGTTGCGCCACTCGCCCCACGTCTCGCTCGACTGGTCGCGCACGTAGCTCCACACGTGCGGCGCCTCGGCGCCCAGGACGCGGAGGTAGTAGCCGCGGCCCCAGTCCCGGTCGCCCGCCGTCCAGCTCAGCACGCCCTCGGGCGCGAGCTCGCCGCCGTCGACGTGGACGCGCTCGAGCCCGGCGTCCGTCGCGAGGAGCAGGTGACCGTCGACGACGGCCTCGCCGTGCCCGTACGCGCCGACGTCGGTCGTGCTGGTGGCCTCCGCGGGCCCGTCGAGCACGTCCTCGAGCGGGAAGGCCTCGACCCGCCCGGCCTCGGCACCGTCCCGGTGCAGGAGCGTGTCGCCGACGAGCGCGATCCCGGGCTCCTCGGTCGCCACCGGCAGGGTCGCCACGGACTCGAAGGTCTCGAGGTCGACCACGGTGAGGGCACCCGTGCCGGTCTGCGGGTCGGCGGAGGTGCTCACGACGGCACGCGCGCCCTCCGGGTCGACCGCGATGTGGACGGCCGAGCCGGGGAGGTCGACGCGGTCGGTGATCACGGGCTCGTCGCGCGTGACGTCCAGGGCGAGCAGCTCGGGCGTGTCGATGTCGGCGAGCAGCAGGCGGCCGTCCTCGAGCTGCACGAACCCGGCGTGGTCCTGGACCTTGACGCCTTCCAGCGTGCCGAGCAGCTCGTGCTCCGGCACGGAGTACGTGTGGATCGCTCCGGCGGCAGGGTCGGCGACGACGAGGCGCTCCTCGGCCGTCCGCACCGCCTCGGCGTCGGCGGTGCTCTCGGGGGCCCGCGGCGCGGCCCCGCTGCACGCGCTCAGGGTCAGCACCCCGGCGAGCCCGGCGGCGAGGGCGCCGCCCGCGCGCCGTCGGCCGAGCGCAGGACGAGGGCCCGTCGGACCGGGTACGGATGGGGTGGGCATGCGGCCTCCTGGCCTCGGGCGTCAGCGACGCGACGGGTGAGCGCGCCGAACGTAACGCTAGTGCGACTCTTTATCAACAAGCGCCCCGAAGAGGCAGCGCCGCGCGACGCCGGGCCGCCCTAGGCTCGCCGCATGACCGCCGCCGACCCCGCCGAGCCCGCCCAGCCCGGGCCAGCCGACACCTTCGCCGCGGTCCGCGAGCGCGTCCTCGCCCTGCACCCCGGCGACGAGGAGGGCCGCATGCTGCACTCGCTCGGCCTGCGGACCGCCGGGAAGTTCTACGCCTTCGCCACCGGCGCCGACGTCATCGTCAAGCTCCCCGCCGCACGCGTCGCCGAGCTCGTCGCGAGCGGCGCCGGGAGCCCGTGCGAGACGAAGCCGGGCCGTCCGATGCGGGAGTGGGTGCAGCTCCCGGTCCGCGACGCCGACTCGTGCCTGACCTCGGTGCTCGAGGCGCGCGCGTTCGTGCTGTCGGTCCTCGGCGCCCGGGCCTGAGCCGCGCACCGACGCACGGGCCGGCCGGGGCGGGCCCGAGTGGTCCGGCGCGTCCGGGATGCGGATGGCCAGGTCGTCGCGGTCGTCATCGCGTATCGCGACCAGGACGGCGGGCTCGTGAGCGAGGTCCTCGAGCTCGAGGACGGGCTCGTGGTGCGCGGGCACGGGACCTACCTCGTCTGACGGGCCTAGGCGGGACGGCCCGCATCTCACCCGCACCCCGCGCCGGCTTCATCCCGCCCGCCGCTCCACCTCGCACGCACCCCGGTCGATAGACTGAGGCAGAGGCCCCGCTGCTCTAGCCCCCTGCAGCAGCGGGGCCTCCTCCATGCCCGGGACCGGGCCGCCGCTCCGCGGGTGGTCCGGACCGCCCCGATGACCGGGCGCCTCGGGCGCCGCACCGGACGACGGGCGGACGGTGAGCCCGAGCGGTGCGGCAGGGTGGTCGGCATGCCCGAGCACCACGACGCCGAGCCTGCCGCCCCGACCCCGGACCGGGTCGGGCCACGCCTGCGCACGCTGTGGCTGGTGACCCACGCCGAGGCGACGCACCACGCCGACGGCCTCGTCGGCGGGTGGTTCGACTCGGCGCTCACGCCCCGCGGGGCGCAGGACGCAGCACTCGGCGGGCAGGAGCTGCGGCGACGGGTGCCGCCCGACGCCGACGTCGAGCTCGTCTCGTCCGACCTGCGGCGCGCCCAGCAGACCGCGGCCGCCGTCGGGGCCGCGCTCGGGACGACGTCCTCGCTCGACGCCCGGCTGCGGGAGAAGTCGTACGGCGTCGCCGGTGGGCGCCCGCAGGCCTGGCTCGACGCGCGCTTCGTGGCGCCCCCGGCGTCGGGCGACCGGCTCCGGCACGACGAGGGGATCGACGGCGCCGAGCCGTGGCTGACGTTCGCCCGTCGCGTCTACGCGGGGGTGTCCGACCTGCTGAGCCGCCCGCGCGACCACCAGGTCGTGGTCGCGCACGGCGGCTCTGGCCAGCTCGTCGTCGCCGCGTGGCTCGGGGTGCCGGTCTCGGCGACCGGGTACGCGCGGTTCCGCCTGCCGGCGGGGAGCCTCACCGTGCTGCGCGAGGACGGTCGCTTCCACAACCGCGAGGTCACCGAGCTCGGGTCGACCGCGCACCTCGGGCTCAGGGCGTGAGCAGCGACCGGTCCTCCCGTGCCGCCCCGCGCAGCGTCGCGGTCACCGGGAGGTTGTGCCGGAAGACGTCGTCCGGGTCGTAGCGCTCCTTGAGGGCGAGGAGGCGGGCCAGGGTCGCCGGCGGGAAGGCGTCCTCGACGCGCTCGGGCCGCGGGTCGGTGTCGAAGCTGCCGTACAGCCCGGACCAGTGGTGGGCCATCGCGTCCCACAGGCGGTCCACCCGGTCCCGCTCGGACCCCATGGCGACGAGCGAGAACCCGGCGCTGCGGTGCGCGTAGGCCGTGGCGTCGGCCGGGACGTCGTTGACGGCGCCGCCCGCCGAGCGGATCTGGAAGAAGTGCACCGCCCCGCTGCGGACCAGGCGCTCGAGGTCCGTCGCGAGCCCGGGCGTCACGTGCTCGACGAGCGAGGAGCGGGACACCGGCTCGCCGTGTCCCCCGTGCACGTCGGCGGTCCGGCGCACGACACCCGTGTACGGGAGCACGTGCACGGACTGCTGCACCAGCGGGGCGAGCATCGCGAACGGCTGGAGGCGCTCGACGATCGTCTCGGGCACGTCGGAGTCGACGACCGCGAGCACGTGCGCGACGACCTGCCCGCCGCGCGGGGCGCCGACGATGAGGAACGGCGTCACGTCGCGCGGCGCGGCCTCGACGAGCGCGCCGAAGTCGTGCAGGTAGCCGGCGACGTCGTCGACCGCGAACGACAGCTGCGCGAACCCGACGTCGCCGACCTCGTCGACCTCGAACTCGAACGAGGTGACGACCCCGAGGTTGCCGCCCGCGCCGCGCAGGCCCCAGAAGAGCTCGGGGTGGTGCTCGGCGTCGGCGCGCACGACCGACCCGTCGGCCAGCACGACGTCGGCCGCGCGCACGTGGTCGATCGTCAGCCCGTGCTCGCGCGCGAGGAACCCGAGACCGCCCGCGGTGGCCAGCCCGCCGACGCCGACGCCGCCGTAGTCGCCCGACGTGAGCGCCCACCCGTGCGGCTGGAGCGCCTCGGCGACCGCTCCCCACCGCGCCCCGGCACCGATCCGCACGCGCCGCGTCGCGACGTCGAGCACCTCGATCCCGTCGAGGTGGCGCAGGTCCAGCACGATGCCGCCGTCGTTGGTCGACCGGCCGCTGATGCCGTGGCCGCCGCTTCGCACGGCGAGGGCGACCGGCTGGGTCCGCGCCCAGGTCAGGGCCACGGCGACCTGCGCGGTGTCACGGGGCAGCAGCACCAGGCCGGGCCGTCCGGCGCGGAGGTAGTTGGAGCGCATCGCGGGGTACCGGGTGTCGCCGGGCTCGACGGTCTCGACGCCCGCCGGGACGGTGTCGTACGCGATGCCGGCGCGGCGCGCGGTCCGGACGCGAGCGCTGCGGGTCGGCGCCGGGGCGGTGCCCCGCGCGGTGCGGGTCGCGGCGACCGCGGACCGGACGGCCGGGGCGACCTCGGTGGCCCACCGGTCGAGCGCCCCGGCGTCCTGGGTCGCGAGGAGGACCGTGTCGACGCCGTCGTCGACCACGAGCCCGACGACCTCCTCGACCGTGGGCACACCTGCCGCCCCGGCGAGCGTGAGCACGCGTCGCACGTCCCCCGGCTCCCGGCCGTGCCGGGCTGCGGCACGGTCGAGCTGCTGCTGCAGGCGACCGACGTCCGCGAGCGCGTCGCCCGCCGCGCCGAGGTCGAGCCACCAGGCGTCGGCCGTGCGCGCCGCGAGGTCGATCGACGCGTCGTCGGCACCGGAGACCCCGACGGGGACGTCATGGGCCGGCGCGGGGCCGCGCGCCGCACCCGGGACGGGGTGCGCCGGACCCGGAGCGACCAACGGGGTCCCGTCCGGCGTCCACATGCCCCGGACGACAGCCACGACCTCGCCGAGCGCGTCCGCCGCGCCGTCCGCTCCTTCGTCCGCCGCGCCGTCCGCTCCCTCGTCCGCCGCGGTCGTCAGCGCGAGCTCGACGCGGCCCCCGGTGAGCAGGTCGAGGCTCGCCACCGCCTGCGCGAGCACGGCCGGGGGGCCGTCGACCCCGAGCCCGTCGGCGACGAGCGTGATCCGTCGCGTGACCCCCGCGACCCACCCGAGCGCCGTCCAGGCGTCGAGCCCGACGGCGACGTCCGCGCCGGCCCCGTCGTCCGCGACGCGCGCGCGACCGCCACCTGCGCCAGGGCCGACCGCGAGCACGTCCAGCCCGCCGGCCTCCGCGACGGCGGCGAGCCGGGTCAGTGCCGCGGGGTCGCGCGCGTCGCCCCGGACCGCCGCGCCGAGCCGCAGCGCGTGCCCGGCGTCCCCGCGCCCGCTCACGCGCCCACCCCGGACGTCCGACGGTGCGCGGCCACGAGCTCCCGCAGCGCCGGGCCGACCTCGCCGCCGAACAGCCGCAGCGCGCGCTCGTCGTCCCCGGCCAGGACGAGCGTGCTGAACCCGTGCTCGAGCACGAGCTCCCCGAGCTGCTCGACCCACTGCGAGACGGGCCCCTGGAGCAGGCCGCCGTCCGACCGGTCGGTGAACGTGCCGCCGATGTTGAGCAGGCGCCGGACGTCCGCGGGGCGACGACCGGCGGCGAGCGCGGCGTCGTCGATCCGCGCGTTCGCGTCGCGCATGTCCTGCGGCGAGCCGAGGTAGGACAGCGACGGCAGCCAGCCGTCGGCCTTCTGCCCGGTGAGCGCGAGCATGCGCGGCTTGTACGCGCCGAGCCAGATCTCCATCGGGTGCGCCGGCGACGGTCCGCGCTTGGCGCCGTGGACGGCGTAGAAGGTGCCGTCGACGCGCAGCGGCTGGCGGGTCGAGTCGTCCCACACGCCGCGGATCACGTCGATCGCCTCGCTGAGCGCCGTGACGGCCTGGCCGGGTGTGAGCCGGCGCCCGCCCATCGCCTCGATCGCGTCCCAGAACGCCCCGGCGCCGAGGCCGAGCTCCACGCGCCCACCCGAGAGCCGGTCGAGGCTCGCGGCGGCGCGGGCGAGCACCGCGGGCGGCCGGAGCGGGAGGTTGAGCACGTTGCCCGCGAGGCGGACGCGCTCGGTGCGCGCGGTGGCGTAGGACATCAGCGTCCAGGTGTCGAGGAACGCCGGCTGGTAGGGGTGGTCCTGGAACGTCACGAGGTCGAGACCGGCGGCCTCGCTCGCGACGGCGAGCCGGACGGGCGCCTGCGGGTCGGCGTGCGTCGGGGTGAGGAACGACCCGAGCAGCAGGTCGTGGCCGTGGTCAGCCATGGCGGGCGGTCCCTTCGACGGATTCGCGTTGTCGTGCAGAACGTATGCCTGACAGACGATCTGCGCAAGCGACGTCCCCGGCGTATGCTGCGGGCGTGGAGACGACGACGGCAGCCGACGGCGGACGCCTGGGGCACGACGAGCTCGGGTGGAGCCTCGGCGTGCTGCTGCGGCACTACCAGGAGCAGGTCGGGCCCGTGCTCGACACCGTCCCGCACGGGCACCGCGGCTTCCAGGTCCTCGCCTCGGTGGTGCACGGCGACCAGCGCAGCCAGCTCGCGCTCGCCGGGCACCTCGGCATCGACCGGACCGTGATGACGTACCTCGTCGACGACCTCGTCGCCGCCGGGCTCGTCGAGCGCCAGGTCGACCCGGCCGACCGCCGCCAGCGCCGGCTCGTCCCGACCCCCGAGGGGCGCACGACGCTCGCCCGGCTCGAGGACGACGTCCGCGCCGCCGAGGACGCCGCGCTGCAGGTCCTCCCGCCCGCCGACCGCGCGGCGCTGCGCCACCTGCTCTCGGCCGCGGCGTGCGCGCTGCGGGGCATCACCCCGGCGCGCGACGTGTGCGCGGCCGTCGAGGACGAGCTGGGGCTGACCGCGGGCTGACGTCGTGCGTCGGCCCGTATGGCCCGTCCCGGCGCGCCCCATCGGGCACGCACCGTGCCCTCCCCGGCCGTATCCCCCGGCCCCGCACCGCCTCCACCCAGGAGACCGCCGACCCCCGGCGGCCCGACCAGGAGGCACCCCATGACCACGACACCCGAGAAGGTCGACGCCCCGGTGACCGCGCGCTCCCTGCGCCGGCGCCGCGAGGAGGAGGCCACCGAGGCCCCTCCGGGCGGCGAGTTCTCGCTCTACGAGTTCGCCCTGCCCGACGGCGACGACGTCGAGCTCGTGCGGGACGAGCGCGGCACCTACCGCGTCGTCGCCCGGACGCGCGGCGACGGCGTCCGTGTCGAGCCGCCGTACCCGACGCTCGACGTCCAGCGGCTCGACCGCGGGCTCGTCGAGCAGCTCGGCGACGTCCGGGAGCTCGACGGCTACCGCCCGCCGTTCGCGGCGCTGCGCTCGTGGCCGCACGTGCTCGAGCGCGCCGGGAAGCTCGGCGAGGACGAGGACCGGCCCGCGAACGTCTTCCAGCCCGACTCGCGGTACGTCTACCAGGACACGTCGTTCCCGTGGCGCATCGTCGGCCGCGTCTGGGGCGCCGGCGGGACGGGCAGCGGCGCGGTCGTCGGCCCGCGGCACGTGCTCACCGCGAGCCACATGATCGACTGGCACGACGACGGCGGCGCCGGGTGGGTCACGTTCTCGCCCGGGTACTACAACACCAACGGCCCGTGGGGCGAGTACCACGCGACCACGATCCTGTCGTGGAACAAGGCCGAGGGCGGGCTCACCGACCTCGAGACCGCGTTCGACTACGTGGTGCTCGTCATGGACCGGCCCGTCGGCGACCACGTCGGCTACGCGGGCTACCGTGCGTACGACGACGGCTGGAACGGCGGCGCGTACTGGCAGCACATGGGCTACCCCGGCGACCTCACCGGGACCCAGCGGCCCGCGTTCGTCGGCAGCGCGGTCGTGTCGTCGACGTCCGACGAGTCGGTCTCCGGCCAGGACGGCCTCGTGATGGGCCACTTCAACGACATTACGGGCGGTCACTCCGGCGGCCCGGTGTGGGGCTGGTGGGGCTCGGAGCCGTGGCCGCGGGTCGTCGGCGTGCAGTCCGCCGAGGCCGGCACCCCGGGCCCGACGACGTCCGGCGACAACGAGTTCGGCGGCGGGTCGGCGCTCAGCGCGCTGATCACGTACGCGCGGTCGACCTTCCCCTGACCGGTGGTGGGCGGCGCGTCGCGGGTGCGGCGCGCCGTCCGGCCGGGTCGTGCGCCCTCCGGCGCTCACGCGACGAGCGGCGCTGCCGATAGGGCGGGCAGCGCCGCAGGACGGACCTGCGCCCTGCCCCGGGAGTCACCGTGCCCCTCGTCGCCTGCACGTGCATCCGCTTCGTCGACCTGCGCACCATCGCGCTGCGCGACCCCGCCTGCCCCGCCGACGCCGTGCACGCACGCGCGGCGGCCGACGCGCGTGCCGCGGCCGACGCCACCGCCTGACGAGACCCCGGCGTCCGCGCGCTGACGCCCGTCACCCCGGCCGGCGGGCGTCCACGCGGTGCGCCAGGCCCGCCGTGCCCACCTGGTCGGCGTGCTCGATCACGAACCCGGCGCCGGCCGCGAACCGGCGCGGCTCGCGCAGCAGGTGGTCCGCCTGGAACCGCACGGCCAGCGGGTCGAGCACGCGCTGGAGCGCCCGGACCCAGGGCGACGACGCCGGCCCGTGCTCGACCAGCACGAGGCGCCCGCCGGGGCGCAGCACGCGCCGGGCCTCCAGCAGCGCGGCACCGGGGTCCGGCACGGTGCACAGCGCGTAGGTCGCGACGACGGTGTCCACCGAGCCGTCAGGCAGGTCGAGGTGCTGCGCGTCGCCCGCGCGCAGCTCGACGCGCTCCCCCAGCCCGAGGTCACGCACCCGGGCCCGCGCCCGGTCGAGCATCGCCGTCGACAGGTCGATCCCGAGGACGTGCGTCGCCGCCGCCGGGTACAGCGGGAGGTTGAGGCCGGTGCCCACCGCGAGCTCGAGCACGGCGCCGGTCGCCCGCGACGTCGCCCACGTCCGCTGCTCGCCGAGCAGCCGCCGCTCCGCGACGCGCATCTCGTCGTCGTAGCCGTCGGCGTGCGTGTCGAAGTACCGCCGCGCACGCTCGGTCGCGGGGTCGGTCGCACGCTCCGTCGCGCGCTCGGCCTCCTGGTCGGCTGCATCCCCCGGTGCGCGGTCCCGCGCACGCGCGGTCCGGCGCTCCGTCGCACCGCCCTCGTCGCTCGCGTCGGCCATCCGACGAGTGTGGCACCGGCCGTCGGGCCGGCGGTTGCCGTCTGAACCGTTTCATCGGGGCCGCAGGTCGTTGTGCCGCCTACAACGTTGTCCTACGGTCGGCGCACTCCCCGCACCCGTCCCGCGTCCGGCGCCCCCACGTCGTCGGACCCGCCGCAGCGCGGCCGGGCGACCCGCGGGACACCCCGACCGGAAGGGCCCGACGACGTGCACCTGACCGAGAACCGCCCACCCGCCCGCCGCCGACCGGCGGCGCTCCTCACGGCCGTCGCCGCGGTCGCCTCCGCACTGGCTGCGGTCGGTGCGGTCGCCGTCGCACCCGCGGCGAGCGCGGCCACCGTCGACCCGACCGCCTGGTACCAGCTCGTGAACCGGCAGAGCGGCAAGGCCCTCGACGTCGACGCGCGCTCGACCGCCGACGGCGCGCAGGTCCTCCAGTGGACCCGCGGCGACGGGTGGAACCAGCACTTCCAGTTCGTCCCCACGGGTGACGGCGCGTACCGGCTCAAGGCCCGCCACTCGGGCAAGGTCCTCGACGTCTGGGAGTGGAACGCGAACGACGGCGCCCAGATCCGCCAGTGGACGGACCTGAACGCCCAGAACCAGCAGTTCACGCTCTCGGACTCGGAGGGCGGACGGATCCGCCTGGTGAACCGGTTCTCCGGGAAGGTCGTCCAGGTCCAGGACCGCTCGACCGCCGACGGCGCCCTCGTCGTCCAGGGCACCAACACGAACTCCTACCACCAGCAGTGGGAGCTCGTGCCGGTCGGCTCCGGGAGCGGCGGGGGCGGCACCGGTGCGTGCGGCGGCGCGTACCAGGCGGAGGTCGTGCAGAGCGGCAGCACCTGGACGGCCCGCCGCGGCGGCAGCCAGGTCTACAGCGGGACCGACCTGCGCGCCGCGGTCCAGGCCGGCATCGACAGCCTGACGCCGGGCCGCACGAGCAAGGAGCGCGTCGTCGTCCGCGGGTCCGGGACCATGAGCGCGAACAGCCGCATCTCGCTGCGCAGCTACACGACCGTCGAGGTGTGCGGCACGATCCACGTGACCGGCAGCGGCACGGGCGACCAGGCGATCTTCTACGGCCGCGGCGTCACCGACGTCGAGATCACGCGCCTCACGGGCACCGGGACCCCGAACTACGGAATCTTCATCCGCAACGGCGTCAACATCACGCTCGGCCAGATCGACCTCCGGTTCGACCGGGTCGGCCTCGGCATCCGGATCGACAACCACGGCGACCGCTCCCAGCGGACCCGCAACGTGCGCATCGACAACGTGTACGTCGAGAGCACCGGCGCCGAGGGCGTCGAGACCTACGGCGTCGACGGCCTGACGATCGGGACGGTCACCGGGCGCAACACCGGGTACTCCGCGCTGCTGCTCAACGACACGAACCAGGCCACGGTGGGGACCGTCGACGCGCAGGGCGCCGGGACCGGCACGGGGTACGCGGCGTTCCGGATGGCCAACCGCAACGGCGCGAACGGCGGCTCCTACGCGACGAACATCCGCGTCGGGACGGTCAAGGCATCCGGCGGCGGCCGCGGGATCTTCTGCGTCTCCGAGAGCGGCGGCGCCGTGATCGACCGTGTCGAGATCTCCGGGACCGGCAACAACCCGATCCTCATCGAGAACTGCTACAACGTCACGATCGCGACCCAGAGCGGCACCGTCTCAGGCGGGGAGGTCCGCCTCGCGGCGCGCACGGAGTTCGCCGGGAACCGCGACATCACGCTGCAGAACCTCACGCTCACGAACGGCGCCCGGCTCCGCGAGAGCCCCTGCACCGCGAACCTGACGATCCGCAACGTGACGCCGACGAGCGCCATCACGCGCTGCTGACCGCATCGCCGCGCACGGAGCGCAAGGTCCGACGAGGGGTGGTCACCGACGGTGGCCACCCCTCGTCGCGCTCCCGTGCGCGGCGTCCGGCCGCGGGGCTGGCGCCGGCACCGCGTCGCTCGTCACCGCGTCCGCAGCACCTCCGCGACGAAGCGTGCGGAGCGCTCGCGCAGCCCGGCGACGCGCCGCTCGACGATCTGCTCGCGCACCGACTCCAGGTCGCTGCCCGCCTCGGCGCGCGTCGGCGTGCGTCGCACGTTCCGCGAGCACCGGAACTCGGTGCAGATCAGCGTCCCGATGGTGTCGCCGCGGCGGCCCAGCGCACCGCCGCGGCGCGCGACGTAGAGCGACACGTCCTCGGTCTCGACGACGTCCTCGCACCACGCGCACACCGCCCGGCGGCGCTTGCCCTTCGTGGCGTCGCCCGAGCGGAGCAGGACCCCGACGGGCTCGTCGTCGAGCTCGACGACGACGTACGCGGCGAGCGGCGCCTTGCGGTCGCGCCACCCCAGGTACTCGAGGCGGTCCCAGCGCAGTGCGTCGAGGTCGGGGAGGGTCGCCTGGGCCGCCTCGCGGCGGGA
Organism: Cellulomonas sp. NS3; assembly: GCF_024757985.1. Lineage (NCBI taxonomy): Bacteria > Bacillati > Actinomycetota > Actinomycetes > Micrococcales > Cellulomonadaceae > Cellulomonas > Cellulomonas sp. NS3. Next base: position 4,609,317 of record NZ_CP103289.1, read on the forward strand.
GGCGTTGACGAAGCAGGCACGGACCTGCTTCTCGGTCAGGGGGTTCATGGGGGGTTCTCGGCTTCCGGCGGGTCGGGGCCACCGGCCGGCGCACCGGACGGTGCACGACGACGCGTCCGCCACCCGGGGGTCCGGGCGGCGGGTGGCTGGTGGCGGGGCAGAGGGTCAGCCCCGCCCGCACGCTCACCGGGGCACGGCGCGCACGGGTCGACCGCCCGGGTGGACGGTGGTCCGGCGTGCTGCCGTGCTCGGGGTCAGAGGTGCGTGACGAGGCTCCCGGGTGCGCCTGAGCAGGCCAGGGCGGCCACCCCGCATCCCGCGATGCCCAGCATCCGCTCGCTCCCCGTTCCTCCGACGACGCGGCCGCCGCTCAGCACGCGGCGCCCGACCCTCGATGGTGCACCGCGCGGGGCGCCTGGGGCAACCGGGTTCCCCCGCGACGGTCCCGCGAGGAGCAGGTCAGCGGTAGTCGCCGACCTGGCGCTCGACCGGCACGGTGCGCTCGGCGAGCACGACCTCAGACGGCCGCGTGAAGTCCCCAGCGATGCAGGCCCACCGTTGTAGGCCCTGAACAGCGGCCTCTCCGCGTCGCCCTCAGACGTCGGACGTGACCTCCGCCGACGCGAGCGGCACGTCGAGCCCGACGACGCCGAGCTCGACCCGGCTGATGCCGTCGAGCGGGACCGCAGACGAGGCGCCGAGCCCCGCCGCGGCGCGCGAGCCCGTGCTCGTCCACGTCGCGACGACCGTCCGCTCCCCCGCCTCGTCGACCAGCACGAGCTCGTAGACCCCGACGGCCAGCTCGGCCGCCTCGTACTCGCACGACCAGTCCAGCCGCGTGCCCCAACGGGCCGGGACGAGCGTCAGGTCCGCGCTGACGCCGGACTGCCCGACGGGCGTCAGCGTCACGGTCCGCGCCTCCGCCTCGGCAACGACCGCGGGTGCGCGCTCGTCGTCCCCGAGCCGGGCGGTCGCCGCACCGCCGAGGCCGCTCGCCGCGACGAGCCCCGCGGCGGCGACCGCGAGGAGCGTGCGCCTGCGGCGGGTGCGCCGCTGCGCGGCGTGCGCGAGCGAGGCGATCGGCACGAGCGCCGCCGACGGCTCGTCCGCCGCGCCGGACGCACCCGGCCCGGCCACGCCGAGGTCCCCGCCGGAACCGCGCGCGGGCACGGCCGGCATCGCCACGTCCGCGGGCACCATGCCGAGCAGCGCCGGCATCCCCGCGAGGTCGCCCACCCCCTCCCGGCACGCCGGGCAGCCCGCGAGGTGCTGCTCGAACTCGCGCCGCTCGTCGGGCGCGAGCGCTCCGAGCACGTACGCGGCGTCCCACTCGCGGTACGGGTCGGCGGTCATGAGGTCACCCCTCTCTCCTGGAGCGCGAGCCGCAGGGCGCGCAGCGCGTAGTGCAGCCGGGACTTGACGGTGCCGGGCGGGATCCCGAGCTCCGCGGCGAGCTCGGCGACCGAGCGGCCGCCGTAGTACGCCCCGACGACGACCGCGCGGTGCTCGGCGGACAGCCCGTCGAGCGCGTCGCCGACGAGCCACGCGTCGAGCACGGCCTGCGTGCCGTCACCGGTGGGCGCGTCAGGCACGGCGTCCGTCGTGAGCTCGCGCCGCCGGTGGGCGCTGCGCACGTCGTCGACCACGAGGTTGCGCGCGACCGTGAACAGCCACGCGCGCACCGACGCCTCGGGGCGGGTCAGCACCTCGGGGTTCCGCCACGCGCGCAGCAGCGTCTCCTGCACCACGTCCTGCGCGCGGGCGGGGTCCGTGAGGCGCACGACGTACCGGTGCAGCGCGGCGCCGTGCGCGGCGTGCACGGCACGCAGCAGCTCGTCGGCGTCGGCGTCGGGGGTCATCGGTGCTCGTCAGGCTGCCGTCAACCGGCGGTCAGGCGCAGGTCGAACTCGACGGCGCCGGTGTCCTCGACGCTGACGAAGCCGAGGTTCGGGGCCTCGACGCCGTAGTCGGCGAACGTCACGGGCACCGAGCCGACGACCTGGACCGCGTCGCCGGACGCCGCGATCTGCGCGTCGACCGTGACGGGCTGCGTGACGTCGCGGATCGTGAGCTCGCCGACGAGCTGGGCGCTCGTCGCGCCCTCCTCGAGCTCGACCGGCTCCGTGAGCTCGAACGTCGCCGTCGGGTACGTGTCGACCTGGAGCGCCGTGCCGCGGAAGTAGTCGTCCCGCCGCGCCTCGTCGGTCGCGATGCTCGCCATGTCGACCTCGACGGTCGCCTCGGTGAGCGAGCCCTCGGCGACGGTCAGCGTCCCGGTCACCTCGTCGGTGCGCCCGGTCACCGTGATGTCGTTGCCGCTGAGCACCTCGTCGACCCGGTACCCGGCGAACGAGCCCTCGCCGATCGTCCACGTGCCGTCGGTCGCGGCCGGCGCCGCCGTGCTGCCGGCCTCGGCCGCCGCGGTCAGCGTGGGCGCCGCGTCGACCCGGCTGTTCTCGGCGTCCGCGTACAGCCGCGGACCCACGATGAGCCCCGCCGCGAGCACCACCACACCGACCCCCGCACCCGTGATCACCTTCGTGCGCTTGTCCATCGTCCTGCCTCCTGCCGCCGTCCGCCCCCGTCGCGACCCGGTCGAGGCCGCCACCCGGTAGACGAGACGCAGGGCCCGATGGTTCACCACGTGTCTGTGAGCCTGCCGTGGGACGGGGTCACGCGACGCCCGAACGCGTGCTCACCCCACCGTGAGCGTCACCCGCCCGTGGCAGGGTCGAGACGTCCGACGGAGAGGGAACCCATGACCGCGTTCAGCAGGCTGCCGGTGCGCCGGGTCGAGCGCGACCCGGGGTTCGACCTCTCCTCGGCGCCGCGGACCCGGTGGCCCTGGACCGTGCGGGCCGTCGCGCAGCTCGTCGACGACGGGCTCGACCTCGGGCCGCTGACGGTGCTCGTCGGGGAGAACGGCGCGGGCAAGTCGACGGTGGTCGAGGCCGTGGCCCTCGCGTTCGGTCTCAGCCCGGAAGGTGGCGGGACCGGAGCCCGGCACACCACGCGCAGCAGCGAGCCGGGGATGCAGGAGGTGCTGCGCGTGATCCGCGGCGTCGGGGGCGCGCGGTGGGGCTACTTCGTGCGGGCCGAGACGATGCACGGGCTGTTCACGTACCTCGAGGACAACCCCCGTGCGTACGACGGCGAACCGGCGTTCCACGAGCGGTCCCACGGTGAGGCGTTCCAGGCCATCACCGCGGACCCGTGGCGCTTCGGCAAGCCCGGGTTCTACGTGTTCGACGAGCCGGAGGCCGGCCTGTCGCTCCGCTCGCAGCTGCTCTTCGTCGAGCAGGTCGAGGACATGGTCGCGAACGGTGCGCAGGTGCTCGTCGCGACCCACTCCCCCGTCGTGGCCGCGCTGCGCGGGGCGACGCTGCTGCAGGTCGACGACGCGGGCCTGCGGCTCGTCCGCTGGGACGAGCTCGCACTCGTCGACCAGCACCGTCGCTTCGTCGCCGACCCGGAGGCGTACCGCCGCGGGGACTGGTGAGCGCGTCACCTGACGGCTCGGCGCGCACCCCTTGCACCTCACGTGACGTGAGGGCCTAGCGTCACGAGGAGCGGCGGCAACCGCCGCCGCCGCTCAGGGCACCGCACGCGAAGGAGCGGACGATGACACGGATGGTCCCGTACCTGACGGTGCACGACGGCGCTGCGGCGATCGCGTTCTACGCCGCCGCGTTCGGCGCGAAGGAGACCGGCGAGCGGTACGACGAGGAGGACGGCCGGATCGGCTTCGCCGGCCTGGAGATCGACGGCGAGCCGCTGTACCTGTCCGACGAGAACCACCAGTACGGCGCGTACGCACCCCGGACGCTCGGCCACGGCACGTCGTCGGTCGTGCTCCACGTGGACGACGCCGACGCGTCCTACGCACGCGCGGTCGCGGCCGGGGCGACGGTGGACCGGGAGCCGCGCGACCAGGGGGACGAGCGGCGCGGCTGGCTATTCGACCCGTTCGGGCACCACTGGGCGATCTGCTCGCCGCTCGGCTGAGCGGTGGGTGTGGCGGTGGACGACGACGGCGCGTCGTGGCGGGTGGGCGACCTCGCGCACGCGTCCGGGCTGACCGTGCGGACGCTGCACCACTACGACGACGTCGGCCTGCTGCGGCCCGAGCGGACCTCCGCCGGGCACCGGGTCTACCGCCGCGCGCACGTGGAGCGGCTGTACCGGATCAGCGTGCTGCGCCGGTTCGGGGTGTCGCTCGACGACATCGCCGCGGCGCTCGACGACCCGGGCTGGACCCTCGACGGCGCGCTGCGCGGGCAGCTCGCGGCGCTCGAGGACCAGGTGCTGCGCACGGAGCGGCTGCTGCACCGGCTCACGGACGTGACGTCCGGGCTGGCGGGGCCGCCGCGGGGCGAGGACGGCGAGGCCGAGGTGAAGCGGGGCGAGGACCCCGACGCCGGATCGGAGCCGCCAGCGACGCCCCGCGGCAGCGACGTCGACGTGTGCCGCCGGCTGCTGGCCGTCCTCGAGGACACCGCGGTCGTCGCGACCGAGCCCCTGCGCCGCATCGCGGTGCTCGTCTACGCCGACCTCGCGGCCGCGCACCGGCATCTCGTCGACGTCTTCGGGCTCACGCCCGGGGCGCTGCACCGGGACGACGACGGGGCGGTGGTGCACGCCGAGGTCCGCACCGCCGACGGCGTCGTGATGCTGCACCGCGTCGCCCCCGAGTGGCGGCTCGCGTCACCCGCGACCCTCGGGGCGGCCACGGGGATGCTGGTCGTGACGGTGCAGGACGTCGACGCGCACCACGCGGCCGTCGTCGCGCGCGGCGGCACGGTCACCTACCCGCCGACCGACCAGCCGTACGGGGTCCGCGAGTACGGCGCCCTCGGCCCGGAGGGCGAGCCGTGGTCGTTCTGGTCGCCGCGGGCCGAGCCGCCCCCGGCGTAGCCCATCCGGGTGCCGCGGGCGGAGGCCCGATCGTCGCGCCCGGGTCTCCGCACGGCGCGGGCTCACAGCACGACGACGCCCTTGCCCCCGACCACCCCGGCCTCCATGTCGCGGTGCGCGTCCGCGATGTCGTCGAGCCGGTACGTGCGCCCGAGCGGCACGCGTGCCCGGCCGGCGGCGACGGCGTCGAGGAAGTCCTGCAGCACGTCAGCGGGCAGGTCGGCGGCGGTGCCCGAGTACGCGGTCAGCCGCACGCCGTTCGCCAGCCAGTCCATCGGGTAGAAGTCGGGGATCGTCCACTCGTCGGAGAGCATCCCGGTGAAGCACGCGGTGCCGCCGGTCCGGACGGCCCGGAGCGTGTCGCGCAGGGTGGCGACGCCGACGAGCTCGACCGCGCCGTCGACTCCTCCGGGCACGAGCTCGCGCACCCGGGCGGCGAGCGACCCGTCGTCGACGAGGGCGTGGTGCGCGCCGACGTCCTCGAGCGGCCCGAGCCGGTCCGCGGAGCGCGTGGTCGAGAGCACGGTGAGCCCGCGCAGGCGACCGAGCACGGCGAGCGCGAGCCCGACGGACGACGTCCCCCCGCGCACCAGCACGGTGTCGCCCGCACGTGCCTGGAGCCCGACCGCGAGCGACCCGTGCGCGGTCTGCAGCATCTCCGGGACGGCCCCGAGCACCTCCCAGGGCAGGTCGCTGCGGAACGGGACCACCTGCGCGGCGGGCACCGCGACGAGCTCCGCGTAGCCGCCGTCGCGCTCGCGGCCCATCCCGCCCATGAGCGTCACGACCTGCGTCCCGACCGCGAGCTCGCCGCCGGGCGCCGCCTCGACGACTCCCGTCGCCTCGATGCCGGGGATGCGCGGGAACGACCCGGAGTACGCCTGCCCGCGGCGGAAGTGCAGCTCGGAGCGGTTGAGACCGAACGCCCGCACGCGGATGAGCACCTCGCCCGGTGCGACCTCGGGGACGGGCACGTCGCGGACCTGCAGCACCTCCGGGCCGCCCGGCGCGTCGACCACGACGGCGCGCATCCGGGCGGTCACGCGGTCACCGCGCTGGTGAGGAGACGGGCGTCGAGACGCGCGAGCACCTCGGTGGCGGCCGCGAGCGCGTCCGCGGGCTCGTCGGCGAGGTGCTCGCGCATCGCCTCGTCGAGCACCGCCGTCCCCGTGGCGAGCGCGTCCCGCCCCGCGGGCGTCAGGTCGACGAGCGACGAGCGGCGGTCGTCCGGGTGCGGACGCCGGGTCGCGAGCCCGTCGCGCTCGAGGCGGTCGACGAGCTTGCTCGCGGCGCCCACGGTGATCCGCAGGTCCGCGCGGACGTCCTGCACGCGGGCACGGCGGTCGTGCTGGTCGACGACGCGGAGCGCCGACAGCGTCGAGAGCGACGCGGCGCCCCCCTCGCGCAGCCGGTCCTCGAGGTGGTTCCAGAGCTCGGTCTCGTACCGGACGAGCAGGTCGAAGAAGTCCATGCGGGCCAGAACTGGATGCACCGGAACTATATTCCTGGTGATCTTTCCGGAACCTGCGCTGTAGGCGTCCGCCACGCGCCACACTCGGGACATGACGCACCGCGGGCCCTCGCGCCGCCTCCACCCCTCTCGCCCCGGACCGCGCCCGTGACCGCCGACGACGCGCTCGCCCACGTCGTGCGCGAGCTGTGGGCGCTGGGCGCGAGCCTCGGCCGCACCCCGGAGCCGACGCCCGAGATCGACCCGTGGGAGGAGGCCGACCCCTATCCGGTCGACGACGTCGCCGCGGTCGTGGCGTTCGGCGGCACCCCGTCGGTCGTCGTGCGGCTCGACCGGCTCGGAGAGGACGTGGTCACGCTCGAGGACGTCCTCGACGTCGACGTCCCGCGGCGCGACACGGTCGCCGTCGTGGAGTCGGTGCTCACCGGGCAGGCGTGGGTCGAGCAGCCACGGATCCCCGCGCTGCTGCGGTGGGTCGGGGTCATGTTCGGGTCGGCGTTCCCCGGGACCGTGCGGATCCCCGGCGGCGACGGGCGCACGTACGCCGCGCCGCTGCCCGCGGCCGTGTCGAGCGGGTGGCTCTCCCGGTTGCCCGTCGTCGAGGAACCCGGACGGGAGAGGCGACGGCGCGAGCGGCCCTGAACCCCCGGCACAGGGAGAGGCTCACCGCGCGCGGCGGCTCAGGACACGTGCCCCGTCAGCAGCCGGTGCCAGTACACCTGCGGCTCGACGTACCGGTCGAAGAGGAACGTGCTGCGGCGCGGGCGCACGAGGTCGGGGAAGGCGACGGTCGGCTCGGGGCGGCGGTCGCGGTCGAACTCGGCGAGCAACAGGTGCGTGCGCGACGTGGTGACCGGCCCGATCGAGTACCCGTCGTAGCGGCGCACCGGCTTCCCGGTCCGGCGCGCCGCGATGTTGTGCGCGACGACGGGGGCCTGCTTGCGCAGCGCACCGCCCGACGGCAGCGCGTCGACCGTCGCGACGTCGCCGAGCCCCCAGACCGTCGGGTAGGCGACGTGCTGCAGCGTGTGCGGGTCGACCGCCACGAACCCGTCGCTGCCGGGGGCGTCGAGGCCGCTCTCGGCGACCCAGCCGGGCGCGCGGTGCGGCGGCGCGAGGTAGAGGGCGTCGTAGTGCAGGTCCTCCGACCCGCCCGCGGAGCGCACCCGCAGCGTCCGCGACGACGCGTCGACGGACTCGACGGTCGTCGCGGTGCGCACCCGGACCCCGAAGTCCTCGGCGGCGGCGCGGAGCTCGCGGTCGGCGCGGTCGAGGTCGACGAGGCGGTCGGCCTCGACGAGCAGCTCGATCTCGACGTCCCCGAGCACGCCGGTGGCGCGCCAGTGGTCGGCGGCGAGGAAGAGGGGCTTGAGCCCGACGGGCGCGCACGGGACGTGCCGGTCCGAGATCGCGAAGACGGCGCGCCCGGAGGTCAGCGACGACAGCATCGTCCAGGTGTCGGGCGCGTGCTCCGGCAGGTAGCTCGTCGATGCGTACGGGGTCGCGACGGCCGCCTCGGAGCCCGGGATCGCGTCCCAGTCGACCTGCGAGCCGGGGCAGACCACGAGGTCGGTGCAGGTGATCTCCTCGCCGCCCGCGAGCCGGACGAGCGAGCGCTCGGGCTCGATCGCGACGACGCGGTCCGGGTACCAGCGGACGCCGTCGGGGATCACGTCGGCCTGCGGGCGGCGCAGGTCGTCGAGCGTCGCGAACCCGCCGGCGACCCAGGACAGCAGCGGCCGGTACTCGTGGGTCTGCTTCGGGTCGACGACCGCGACGTCGCGGCACCGGTCGCGGCGCAGCTTGGCGGCGAGCGAGATGCCGGCGTTGCCGCCGCCGACGATCAGGACGTCGTGGTGGCGGTGGGAGCTCATGCCGGACACGCTCCGGGGATCGAGGACGGGGACGCGAGCCACGCTAGGAGACGCGGGGGCAGAGCGCGCGCTGGGGCCTTCGCCCTCGGATGTCGGGTATGTACTTTCCGGTCAGTAACCCATAGCCTCGCTCCGCCGGGACGACGACGCCCCGGCCTTCCCGTGCGACGACGCACCGCGGACGGCGCGCGGGTGGACGATCCGACCGGTCCCGTGCGGACCTGAAGGAGACGGACGATGCAGCTCGCGCCCCCCGAACCCCGAACGACCCGACGCCGCTGGCTCACCGCCGCGCTCGCCACCGTCGCCGCCGGCGCCGCGACCCTCGCCGGCACGCTGCCCGCAGCAGCCGGCCCCGCCCCCGCCCTCGGAGCCGCCCCCTCGGCCGTCGGCGACGTCATCTGGTCGCAGGAGTTCAACGGCGCGGCCGGCTCGGCGCCCGACGGCTCGGTGTGGAACTACGACACCGGCGCCGGCGGCTGGGGCAACGCCGAGCTGCAGAACTACACGACGTCGCGCGCCAACTCCGCGCTCGACGGCGCGGGCAACCTCGTGATCACGGCACGGCGCGAGGGCGACGGCTCCTACACGTCGGCCCGCCTGCAGAGCAACGACAAGTTCGAGGTCAGGTACGGCCGGGTCGAGGCGCGCATCCAGGTCGCGCGCGGCCAGGGCATCTGGCCCGCGTTCTGGATGCTCGGCGCCGACTTCCCGGCCGTGTCCTGGCCGAGCTCGGGCGAGATCGACATCATGGAGATCGTCGGCAAGGAGCCGCACCGGGCGCACGGCACGGTGCACGGCCCGGGGTACTCGGGCGGTGCCGGGATCACCGGCACCTACCAGCACCCGCAGGGCTGGGCGTTCGCCGACGACTTCCACACCTTCGCGGTCGACTGGGCCCCCGGCACGATCACCTGGTACGTCGACGGCCAGCGCTACCACCAGGTCACGCGCGCCAGCGTCGGCGCCAACCAGTGGGTCTTCGACAAGGCGTACTTCCTCATCCTCAACCTCGCGGTCGGCGGCCAGTGGCCCGGCTACCCCGACGCGACGACGCAGTTCCCGCAGCAGATGAAGGTCGACTACGTCCGCGTCTACGACAACGGCGCCAACGGCGGCGGCGGTGGCGGGGGCGGCGCGCTGCCGACCGGGACCGGGACGATCCGCGTGGCGAGCTCGCTCTGCCTCGACGTGCCGTGGGGCCAGACCCACAACGGCAACCCGGCGCAGGTCGTGAGCTGCAACGGCAACGTCGCGCAGCAGTGGACGCGCGGCTCGGACGGCACCATCCGCGCCCTCGGCAAGTGCCTCGACGTCGCGGGCGGCGCGACCGCCAACGGCACCGCGGTCCAGCTCTGGGACTGCAACAACACGAACGCGCAGAAGTGGACGTACGACTCCGCGGCACGCACGCTGCGCAACCCGCAGTCCGGCCGGTGCCTCGACGCCAAGGGCGGGAACCCCGTCTTCGAGGGCCAGAAGCTGAACATCTGGGACTGCCACGGCGCGGCGAACCAGCAGTGGACGTTCTGACCGTCCGCACCGCACCCACCGGCGCGTCGCGCACCTGACGCCCGGGACGACTCCTGACCGGACGGCCCTCCTCCCCCCCGTGAGGGCCGTCCGGTCAGGGCTTCCCGCATCCGGGTCCCGGCCCCCCGCACGGGGGCGACGGTGCAGGATGCAGCCATGACGCAGACGGCGCGAACGAGGACCACGACCACCGCTTCCCGGCTGCAGGGAGCGGTGGTCGCACTGCTCCTGGCCGCGACCACGGTCGCGTGCACACCGGACGACACCGCGGACGGCGGCGCGACCCCGACCGACCCCAGCGCGTCCGGGGCGCCCGTCGCGTCGCCCTCCCCCACCAGCACCACCGCGGCGCCCGCGACGCCCACGGACGTCCCCGCCGACGTCCTGCTCCCGGCCGAGGTGTTCGAGGCGTCGACCGACGCGTTCACGGAGACGACGGCCGTCGAGCCGTGGCGCATCCCGGACTCGTGCGGCGACGTCGGGGCGCCGGCGGCGGCCACCGCCATGCGCACGCACGCGCACGGCGACGGGATGGAGGAGACCGTGGTCGGGGTCCAGCAGGTCGCGGCGTTCGCGACGGCCGACGAGGCGGTCGCGGCGGCCACGGCGCTCGTCGAGGCGCTGGGTGCGTGCATCGACGAGAGCGGCTCGGGCGGCGGTTTCGCGGTCGAGCCCGTCGCCGTCGGCGCACAGGGCCACGGGCTCGCGACCTGGTACTACGAGCCGGGCGACGACGCCGGGCTCGGCACCTACCTCGCCGTGACCCGCCGGGGCAGCGCGGTGACGCTCGTCTCGGGCGAGGGCGGGGAGCGCACGGTCGGGAACGCCCGCACGGCGACCGTGGCGCAGACCCAGCGGGCGTGGGAGCGGCTGTGCGGGTACGAGGTCGCGGGCTGCTGACGGGGCGGCCCGCGCGGCGGCCCGGCGGCGACGGCGCCCGGAGCCACTCCTGACCCGCCCCCGCAGCGGCCCCGCGGGAGGGCGCCGGGCCTTCCCCCGACCGGCAGCCGGTGCGGTAGGGTCACACATACCGGGCAGTCGGTATGTGTCGAGGCGTCGATGGCGACGCCGACGGGAGGTCACGCGTGCAGATCGTCGGAGCCGTGCTCGAGCGCTCGGGCAGCACCCCGCCGTTCGCCGCGTCGCGCCCGTTCACGGTCTCGCGCCTGGACCTCGACGAGCCCGGACCCGGCGAGGTCCTCGTCCGGATCGAGGCCGCGGGCGTGTGCCACTCGGACCTGTCCGTCGTCGACGGCAGCCGCGTCCGCCCGGTGCCGATGCTGCTCGGCCACGAGGCCGCCGGGGTCGTCGCCGCGCTCGGCGACAGCCCCGGCGCCGCGCTCGGCACGGGCGTCGACGACCTCGCTCTCGGCGACCGCGTCGTGCTCACGTTCCTGCCCCGCTGCGGTGCGTGCCCCGCGTGCGCGACCGACGGCCGCCTCCCGTGCGGCCCGGGCAGCGCGGCCAACGCCGCCGGGACCCTCGTCGGCGGCGGCACGCGGCTGCACCGCGACGGCTCCCCCGTGCACCACCACCTCGGCGTCTCGGCGTTCGCGTCGCACGCCGTCGTCAGCCGCACGTCGGTCGTACGCGTCGACCCCGACGTCCCGCCCGACGTCGCGGCCCTGCTCGGCTGCGCGGTGCTCACCGGCGGCGGCGCGGTCGTCAACGCCGGACGGCCCCGGCCCGGGGAGACGGTCGTCGTCGTCGGGCTCGGCGGTGTCGGCATGGCCGCGCTGCTCGTGGCCGTGGCGCTCGGGCACGACGTCGTCGGCGTCGACCCGGTGCCGGAGAAGCTCGCGACGGCCGTGGAGCTAGGAGCCGCCGCCGCGCACACCCCCGCCGACGCGCTCGACCGCGGCGTGCGCGCGCCCGTCGTCGTCGAGGCCGCCGGGTCCGTGCGCGCGTTCGAGACCGCGCTCGCCCTGACCTCCCCGGGCGGCACCACCGTGACCGTCGGGCTGCCGTCCCCCGACGCGCGCGCTGCCGTCTCGCCGCTCACGCTCACCGCCGAGGCCCGCACGGTCATCGGCTCCTACCTCGGGTCTGCCGTGCCCGCGCGCGACATCCCCGCGTACGTCGACCTGTGGCGCGCGGGCCGCCTCCCGCTCGAGCGGCTCGTGTCCTCCCGGGTCACGCTCGACGGCCTCGACTCCGCCATGGACCGCCTCGCGGCCGGTGGCGAGCTCCGCCAGCTCCTCACGTTCGACGAAGGGACCACCCCGTGACGACTGCCCGCACCGCCCTCGTGACCGGCGCCGCCCGCGGCATCGGCGCCGCGACCGCCCGCCGGCTCGCCGCCGACGGGTACGGGGTCGCCGTGCTCGACCTGCGCGAGGCCGACGCGGAGGCCACCGCAGCCGCGATCCGGGAGTCGGGCGGCACCGCGCTCGCCGTGGGCGCCGACGTGGCCGACGAGGACGCGGTCACCGCCGCCGTCGCGCGCGTCGCCGACGAGCTCGGGCCGCCGACCGTCCTGGTCAACAACGCGGGGATCCTCCGCGACAACCTGCTGTTCAAGATGTCGGCCGACGACTGGGACGCCGTCCTCTCGGTGCACCTGCGCGGCGCGTTCCTCGTGAGCCGCGCGGTGCAGCAGCACCAGGTCGCGGCGCGCTGGGGACGGGTCGTCAACCTCTCGAGCACGTCGGCGCTCGGCAACCGCGGCCAGGCGAACTACGCCGCCGCGAAGGCCGGGATGCAGGGGTTCACCAAGACGCTCGCGATCGAGCTCGGGCCGTTCGGCGTCACGGTGAACGCCGTGGCGCCGGGCGTCATCGAGACCGACATGATGCGCGCCGTGGCCGACCGCACCGGGGTGCCGTACGCCGACCTGCTCGCCGCGGCCGCGAAGGACGTCCCGGTGCGCCGGGTCGGGCAGCCCGAGGACGTGGCCGCCGCCGTCTCGTTCTTCTGCTCCGAGGGCGCGTCGTACGTGTCCGGCCAGGTCCTCTACGTCGCCGGGGGGCCGCGCGCATGACCGCCATCACCGTCGCCTCGCCCGCGTCCCTCGGCAGCGCCGTGGGGCGGTCCGCCACCGGGGAGTGGCGGGTCGTGGACCAGGGGCGCATCGACCTGTTCGCCGACGCGACCGACGACCACCAGTGGATCCACGTCGACCCCGAGCGCGCCGCCGCCGAGTCGCCGTTCGGCGGGCCCGTCGCGCACGGCTTCCTCACGCTCGCGCTGGTCCCCGCGCTCACCGCCGGGCTGCTCGACGTGGGCGGGACCGCGATGGTCGTCAACTACGGGCTCGACCGCGTGCGGTTCCTGCAGCCCGTGCTCGCGGGGTCGCGCGTCCGGGCGACGACGGTGGTCGAGAGCGCCGAGCCGACCGCGCAGGGCGTGCGCGTGTCGTCGACCGTGACCGTCGAGATCGAGGGTGCACAGCGGCCGGCGCTCGTGGCGCGGACCATCGCGCTGTTCGTGCCGGCCTGACTCGCGCGCCGCGCGCCCGGTCCGGCACACGGTCCGGGGAGCGAGGATGGCGGGCATGGAGCTCACGGACTTCCTGCTCGCGCGGCTCGACGAGGACGAGGACGACGCCCGGGGACGTCGCGCGGCCGGCGCCTCTGCCCGCGCCGGCGCGCCGGTCCTGGCCGGCCCGTCCGGATCGGCCGGCTCGCCGGAGCGGGTGCTCGCCGGCTGCGCCGCGCAGCGGCACGTCGTGGACGCCTACCGCGCGGTCACGGCCGAGAGCGCCGCGGCGGTCGCGGCGGGGATCCCGTTCGTCGGCGTCGACACGCTCGCGGCGGCCGAGTCGACGATGGCGTCGATGCAGCTCGTCGCCGCCTCGACCTACGACCGCGTGCTGCGCTGGTACGCCGAGGTGCACGCCGACCACCCGGACTACCGGGAGGAGTGGCGTCCGTGACGCACCGCCCGGAGAGCGGTCGACCGGGCCGTCGAGGGTCGCCGCCTGGTCCGCTGCGCACGGGAGCGCCGTCCCGTCATCGGCACGCCGGCCGCCCGCGTCGAGGCCCGGACGGCCGCCGCTCCGGCGACCCGCGGCCGCTCAGGAGAGTCGCTCGACCACCATCGCCATGCCCTGCCCTCCGCCGACGCACATCGTCTCGAGCCCGAGCGTCCCGTCACGCTCCTGCAGGCCGTGCAGCAGCGTGCTCGTGAGCCGGGCGCCGGTCATGCCGAACGGGTGGCCGACGGCGATCGCGCCGCCGTGCACGTTGAGCCGGTCGAGATCGATGCCGAGCTCGCGTGCGGACGGCAGGACCTGCGCGGCGAACGCCTCGTTGAGCTCGACGAGGTCGATGTCGCCGATCGAGAGTCCGGCGAGCGCGAGCGCCCGCCGGCTGGCCTCGACCGGGCCCAGGCCCATGACCTCGGGCGACAGCGCGCTCACGCCGGTCGAGACGATGCGCGCGAGCGGCGTCAGGCTGAGCTCGTCGACGACCCGGTCGCTGACCACGACGACCGCGGCGGCGCCGTCGTTGAGCGGGCAGCAGTTGCCGGCGGTGACGGTGCCGTCGGGCCGGAACACGGGGTCCAGGGCGGAGAGCGCCTCGACGGTGACGCCCGCGCGGGGACCGTCGTCGCGCGACACGACCGTGCCGTCCGCGAGCGTGACCGGCGTGATGTCCCGCTCCCAGAAGCCGCTCGCGATCGCCGCCTCCGCGCGGTTCTGGCTCGACGCGGCGTACTCGTCCTGGTCGCGGCGGGTGGTGCCGGTGCGCTGGGCGACGTTCTCGGCCGTCTGACCCATCGCGACGTAGACGTCGGGCAGCTCGCCGTCGTCCCGCGGGTCGTGCCACGTGCTGCCGCCCTTCGCGGACCGGGCGGTGCGCTCGACGGCCTCCGCGAACACCGGGTTGGTCAGGTCCTCGCCGGGGACGAAGTCGCTCGACCCGCGGGCCGCGTGGCTGACCGACTCGACGCCCGCGGACACGAACACGTCACCCTCGCCGGCCTTGATCGCGTGGAACGCCATGCGCGTGGTCTGCAGGCTCGACGAGCAGTACCGGTTCACGGTCGTGCCGGGCACGGTGTCGAGCCCGAGCAGCACCGCGACGACCCGCGCCATGTTCATGCCCTGCTCGCCGCCGGGCATGCCGCAGCCGAGCAGGAGGTCGTCGACGCGTGCGGGGTCGAGCCCCGGCACCTGGTCGAGCGCGGCGCGGACCATCGCCGCGGCGAGGTCGTCGGGGCGCAGGCTGCGCAGCGAGCCCTTGAACGCGCGGCCGATGGGTGAGCGGGCGGTGGCGACGACGTAGGCCTCGGGCATGGCGGGCGGTCCTCTCGTGGACGACGACGGGACGGACGGGCGGTCTCTCAGGGGGCGGTGGCGGTCAGACGAACGCGCTGACCCCGGTGATCGCGCGGCCGACGATGAGGTTGTTCATGTCGCGGGTGCCCTCGAAGGAGTAGACGGCCTCCGCGTCGGCGAAGAACTTGGCGACCCCGTGGTCGAGCACGATGCCGTTGCCGCCGAGCAGCTCGCGGCACCACGCGACGGTCTCGCGCATGCGGCTCGTCGCGAACCCCTTGGCGAGCGCGGCGTGCTCGTCGCCCTGGCGGCCCTGGTCCTGCAGGCGCGAGACCTGCAGGCACAGCGCGATGCTCGCGGTGATGTTGCCGAGGCACTGCGCGAGCCGGTCCTGCACGAGCTGGAACGAGGCGAGCGGCCGGCCGAACTGCCGGCGCTCGGCGACGTACCGGACCGCGGCCTCGTACGCGCCGACGGAGACGCCGACGGCCTGCCAGGCGACCTCGGCGCGCGTGAGCCGCAGCACGAGCGCCACCTCGCGGAACGAGTGGATGTTCGGCAGGCGGTCCGCCTCGTCGACCCGGACGCCGTCGAGCGTGATGTCGGCGTTCTGCACGATCCGCAGCGCCTGCTTGCGCTCGATCTTCGTGGTCGTGAACCCGGGGGTCCCGCGGCGGACGAGGAAGCCCTTGACCTGGTTGTCGGCGACGTCGCGCGCCCAGATGACGACGACGTCGGCGAACGTCGCGTTGCCGATCCAGCGCTTGGCGCCGTTCAGCACCCACGTGTCGCCGTGGCGCTCGGCGGTCGTGCGCAGGCCCTTCGAGGAGTCGGAGCCGGACAGCGGCTCGGTCAGGCCGAACGCGCCGATGAGCTCCCCGCGGCCCATGGGCGGCAGCCACTGCGCGCGCTGCTCGGGCGAGCCGCCGATCGCGATCGAGCTCATCGACAGCCCGCTCTGCACGCCGACGAACGTCGCCGTCGACGGGTCGACCCGCCCGAGCTCGAGCGCCGCCCAGCCGCGCCACACGGCGCTGTTCTCGAAGCGCTGGGTCTCGGGCCAGCTCGCGCCGAACATCCCGAGCTCGGCGAGCCCGGGGATGATCTGCGTCGGGAACTCGGCGCGGTCCCAGTAGTCGGTCGCGATGGGCCGGACCTCGCGCTCCATGAAGTCGCGCAGGCGCAGCGACGCGTCGAGCTCGACCGGGGTGAGCTCGTCCTGGAACGCGTAGAAGTCGGCGGCGAGACGGTCGGTGCCGGGCACGGTGGGTGCTCCGGCGGCCGGGCCGGCCGTCGCGGTCGCTGCGGCGCTCGTCGTGGCGGTCCCGGCCTCGGCGCCGTGGACGACGGCCCCTTCGACGGTGGCGCCGTCGGCCTCGGGCGCGGCGGTGCTCTCCGTGGCGGCGTGGTGCGTCGTGGCGGTGTCGGTCATCTCGGCCCTCGATCGTCGTCGATCGGCGCGCTGCGCCCCGGTGCGCACGCGTCCCCTCGCCAGGGTTGCATCATTCGCGAGACTGTTGCAACCCCCTCCACGACCGGGGTTAGAGTGCGGCGCATGACGGTCCCCACGCACCGGAGCACGCTCGCGCGGGTCGGCACCGCGGTCGCGCCGTCCTGGCTGTCCGAGCGCCTCGAGGACGGCGCGCACGAGGACGCCGTCCGGGCGTTCCGGTTCGCCCGCGAGACGTTCATCGCCGGTGAGCGCATCGACATGGGCCGGCTCGCGGCCCGGCTCGGGGTCGACCGCACGTCGCTGTTCCGCTGGGTCGGCAACCGCGACGCGCTGCTGTCCGAGGTGCTGTGGTCGCTCGCCGTCCCGACCCTCGAGCAGGCCGACGTCGCGACGCACGGGCGCTCCGGCGCCGACCGGGTCGTCGCGATCCTCACCTCGTTCGCGCACGACCTCATCACCGCCGACTACTTCCGCTCGTTCCTGCGCCGTGAGCCCGCGCGGGCCCTGCGCCTGCTCACGACCGACGGCAGCGAGATCCAGCGCCGTTACGTCGCGGTCGTCGAGCAGCTCGTGCGCCAGGAGCTCGGCGACCGACCGTTCGGGCGCGACATCGCCCCGGCCGACCTCGCCTACCTGCTCGTGCGCGTCTCGGAGTCGTTCACGTACGCCGACCTCATCACGGGCGACGCGCCGAGCGCCGAGCGCGCCCGCGCCGCGTTCGACCTCGTCCTGCGCCCCGAGGAGCCCCGATGACCTACGGCCACCACGCACCGTTCCCGACGCGCTGGAACGACAACGACCAGTACGGCCACGTCAACAACACCGTCTACTACGAGGCGATGGACACGACGGTGAACGTCTGGATGATCGGCGCCGGGCTCGACCCGCTGGACGGCGACCGCATCGCGTTCTGCGTCTCGTCGTCGTGCGACTTCCGGGCCCCCGCGTCGTTCCCGGAGCCGCTCGCGGTCGGCCTGCGCGCGGGGCGCGTGGGGACGACGAGCGTCACGTGGGAGCTCGGCATCCTGCGCGCGGACGACCCCGAGCCGATCGCGACCGGGCGGTTCGTGCACGTGTTCGTCGACCGGGACTCGCGCCGCCCCGCACCGATCCCTGAGCCGATCCGCGCGGCGATCGAGCGGGACCTCGTGGTCTGACGCGCAGCCCGGGACCCGCACGTCGGGCAGCTCGGCGTCGGACCACCGACACGCCGACGTCTCGTGGCTGTGGCACCCGGCAGGAGTCCTCGACAGACTGGCGCCGTGACCACGGGACCCAGGACGGTCGAGCGGGAGCAGGGCACCAGGCCGTCCGGACGCGACCCGCGGCGTCGCTGGTGGGTCCTCGTGGGCGTCGGGACCGCGGTGCTCCTCGCCTCGTACGTCGGGTTCGTGCTGACCGCGCCGGGGCAGGCGCTGGAGAACGCGGCGCTGCGCGGGGCCGACCAGGTCCCCGAACGGAGCCTCGCCGAGTCCGACCAGGCGCTCGCCGGGATCACGGTCGTCTCGCTGGGGCTCGCGTGCGTGCTCGTCGCGGTCGTGGGGCTCGCGCGGCGCTCGGTGCCGCTGGCGGCTGCGGCGGTCGGGACGATCGTCGCCGGGCAGGTCGTCACCCAGGGCCTCAAGCGCGTCGTGCTGCCGCGCCCGGCGCTCGTCGAGGCCTCCGAGGCCTACACCGGCAACAGCTTCCCGAGCGGACACACCACGATCGCGCTCACCGTGCTCGCCGCGGCGCTGCTGCTCGCGACGTGGCGCACACGCGGCGTGGTGATGTTCGTCGTGGCGTCCTGGGCGGTCGCGATCGCCGGGTACACGTTGGAGTCGAAGTGGCACCGCCTCAGCGACACGCTCGGCTCGGCCGGGGTGACGCTCGTGATCGCGTCGCTCGCAGCGCTGTGGCTGCACCGGCGCGGGCTCGTGCGTGCGGTCGAGCTGCCGCGCCACCGCGCCCGGATCGTTCTCGTGGTCGCCCCGCTCGCTCTCGGCGCGGTCGTGTCGCTCGCGCTCGGCGTGCTCCTGCTGGTGGCGTCGAGCGACGTGCTCGGGCGCGACCCGGTCGTGGAGTACAACGTGTACCTCGCGCTGCAGTCGCTCGCCGCCTTCGGGTCCGGCGCGACCGTCCTGCTGCTGTGGTGGAGCTGGCACCGGCTCGAGGTCGTGGCGCCCTCACGCCGGGCAACCGCCGTGCCGGGCGACGGTGCATGAGACGCCGTCCTCCACCGCCCCGGGGCGGTGAGCGCGCGTGCTGGACAGCCTGATCCTCGGGGTCCTCGGCATGGACGTGTTCGCCGTGGTGCTCGTCGTCGCCCGGTCACGGGCCTTCCGCACGCGGCTGTACCGCCCCATGCTGCTGAACGTCGTCCTGTGCGCGGCGCCGCTGGTGGTCCTGGTGCTCGGCTGGGGCGCGGCACTCGTCGTGCGCGTCGCGGGGGGCCCGGACTGGGCGATGTGGGCGGTCGCCGGTGTCACGACGCTCGTCTGGCTGCTCCTCCTGCCGAACGCCGGGTACCTCGTGACCGAGCTCAACCTCAGCCACCGCCGCGAGGGCGACGGCGTGCCGATGTGGTTCGACATCGCGCTCGTCATCAGCCTGGCGATGGCCGGCGTGCTCACCACGGTGCTCAACGTGTTCACCCTGCACGCCGGCTACGCGATCCTCCGGCACGGTGACCACGCGGCCGGGCTGCAGACGGCCGACGGGCGCGTCGTGGTCGGGGTCCTGCTGCTCCTGGTGTCGCTCGGGATGTACCTGGGCCGGTACCTGCGCCTGAACAGCTGGGACGTGACCCACCCGCGCGCGCTGGTCCGCAGGCTGTACGGCCACGTGGTGACCGAGCGGCACGCGGGTGCGCTCGTCGGGTTCTGCGTCACGCACACCGTGTTCTTCGCGCTCATGTACCTCGTCGTCGTCGGGCCGGTCGTCGCCGGGCTCGTCGCGGTGGAGCGGTGAGCACGGACGGCGGATCGCCCCGCGCGAGGACCCGCGCCTAGCCTGCTCGCATGGCCCAGGAGCTCAGGTTCAGTCCCACCGTGACGCTGCTGACGGTCGGCAGGGTCTGGGATGCGGCCCTCGCCGAGGCGCTGAAGCCGCTGGGCCTGACGACCCGCAAGTACGGGCTCCTCGGCCACATCCGCGGGACGCCCGGGATCTCGTTCAGCGAGCTCGCGCGGCGCTCCCGGATCACGGTGCAGAGCGCGCACACCGCCGTCGCGGCGTTCACCGCGGCGGGGCTCGTCGAGGACGCCACGGCGCACGCCGGGAGCGCGTCGAGCCTGCGCGTCACCGAGGCGGGCGAGCGGCTGCTCGCGGACGCCGGCGCGCGGGTCGCGGCGCTCGACGCCCGGATGGCCGAGGCGCACCCGAGCCTCGTGGACGCGCTGCGCGACGACTTCGAGGCGACGGTGAGGCGCGCCACCTTCAGTTAGACTGAAGGTATGGAACGCTTCCTCCTGGCGGCGCACGTCGTCGCGGGCATCCTCTTCGTCGGGCCCGTGGCCGTCACCACGAGCCTCTTCCCGCGCTACGCCCCGGTGCCGGCCGGCGCCCACGCCGCCGCCGACGACGGCCCACCCCACGACGGTCGCAGCGCCGCCGTCGCGCACGTCCTGCACCGCGTGACCCGGCTGTACGGGACGCTCGCGCTCGCGGTCCCGCTCGTCGGGCTCGTGCTCGCGGCGGTGCAGGGCCGCCTGACCGAGGTCTGGATCGTCGCGGCGATGGTGCTCACGGCGCTCGCCGGCGGCCTGCTCGCCCTGCGCATCACGCCGATGCAGCAGGACGCGCTGCGGACCCCGGACGACGGCACGCGCCTGCGATCGCTGCGCGGGCTCGCCGGGGCGTTCAACGTGGTCTGGGTCGTCGTCGTGGTGCTCATGGTCGTTCGGCCGGGACACGACGCGTGAGGCCGCTGCTGCGCGCGCTCGAGGTGCTGTCCGCGCTCGAGACCGTGACCGTGCTCGTGCTGCTGGGCAACCTCGCGACGGTGCACGCGGACGCGGTGACGTCGACGCTCGGCCCGGTGCACGGCTCGCTCTATCTCGCGGTGGCGACCACCGCGCTGCTCGGCCGGGACCTCCTGCCGCGCACGCGCGTCCTGGCGCTGGTGCCGGCGGTCGGTGGTGTGCTGACGCTCGTCAACGTCCGGCGCGAGGCGCGCCGGTGACCTCGGCGCGGGACCCTGGCGAAGCGGCGCCCGTGCTCGGCACGATGGGACGCACACCCTCGCAGGGAGAGGCAGCCATGACGACGCCCGCCGACCACGACGCCTACATCGCCGCGGCGCCCGAGCCGTTCCGGCCCGCGCTGACTCGGCTGCGCGCGCTCCTGGCCCGCGCCCTGCCGGACGCGGAGGAGATCGTGGCCTACGACATGCCCGGGTTCCGGGTCGACGGCTCGGTCGTCGCGAGCTACGCGGCGTTCAGCAAGCAGTGCGGGCTGTACGTCCTCCCGGGGGCCGTCTCGGCGCTCGCGGACGAGATCGCGGCCGCCGGCCTGAAGGCGACCAAGACCGGCATCACGTTCACGCCGCGCAAGCCGATCCCGGACGACCTCGTCGAGCGGCTCGCGCGGACGTCGCGGGAGGACGTCGGGGCCTGACGGCCGGCCACACGAGGCTCCACGCCCGGCCCCCGCCCGGCTCACGCCCTCGGCAGCACCACGACCGCGTGCGAGGGGGTAGCGCGGGCGGCACAACTGCGTCTACCGTAAACCGTATCCGGCGGACGCAGAGGTCCGCCCCACGGAGAGGGCCACCCATGCGCACGACCGTCGCCACCGTGTACGCCTCGCTCGACGGGGTCATCGACCACCCCGAGAAGTGGTCGCTCCCGTACTTCAACGAGCAGGCCGCCGCCTACCAGACCGAGCTGCTGAGCCGCAGCGACGTCCTGCTGCAGGGCCGGCGGACGTACGAGGGCTTCACCCCGTACTGGAACAGCCCGTCGGACGACGCCTACAACCACCGGATGTACGAGATCCCCAAGCTCCTGGTGTCGCGGACGCTGACCGAGGGGACCTGGCACAACACCGTCACCGTCACCGACGACCCGGTCGCGGCGGTCGAGAAGCTCCGGATCGACGGCGACGGCCACATCCTGACCTACGGGTTCGGGTCGATCGCGTACGCGCTGGCGGAGGCGGGGCTGCTCGACGAGGTGCACGTCTGGGTGCACCCCGTCCTGGCCCGGACCGCCGACCCGGAGGACCTGCTCTTCAGCCCGGGGGACCAGCTCCTCCGCTTCACGCACGCCGGGGCGACGACCCTCGACACCGGCGTCACGATCCTGCGGCTCGTCGCGGAGCCACGTGCCTGACCGTCCCGACGACGCCCGCACCGCCCCGCACGAGGGCCTCGCCCGGCTGCTCTGGGGCGAGCCCGTCCTCCCGGCGCGCGGGCCGCGCCCCTCGCTCGACCTCGCGCGCATCGCCGCGGAGACCATCACCGTGGCGGACGCCGACGGTCTGCACGCCGTGTCGATGCAGAAGGTCGCGGACCGCCTCGGCGTCTCGAAGATGGCGCTGTACCGGTACGTCGGGAGCAAGGACGAGCTCGTCGCCGTCGCGGTCGAGCAGGCCGTCGGCGTGCCGCCCGAGGTGGGGGCGGACGACGACTGGCGGGCCGCGACGGCGGCGTGGGGGGCCGAGCTCCGGGAGACCTGGCTCGCGCACCCGTGGCTCCCGGCAGCGACGATCGGCAACCGCGTGATGGGGCCGCGCGAGATCGCGTGGAGCGAGGCCGCCGCAGCGGCGCTCGCGAGCAGCGGGCTGACGGGGGACGCGCTCCGGGCGGTCATCACCCTGCTCTTCTCGCACACGCGGTCGACGCTGTCGCGCGAGCTCACGGGGACGCAGTACTGGACGACCGCCGACGACGTCGGGGCGGAGATGCGCGTGCTGCTGCGCGAGAGCGGCTCGGCGTTCCCGCGGATCCGCGCGGCGGAGGCCGCCGGCGTCGCCGGGTTCGACACGTGGCGCTTCGGCCTCGACGTGATCCTCGACGGCGTCGCGGCTCGGGTGCCCGACGCACGGGGGTAGCCCCCGCGTCGCTGAGCCGCTCGGCCCCGCGGCACACCGCACCGCACCGCGCTGCCCTCACCGCGCGGAGCAGAGCGAGCAGGGCCGAGCGTCACCAGGCATACCGACTGTCCGGTATGCTGCTCGGGACGGGCGCCGGCGCCCGTCCCGAGCACGGAGGTGGCAGCGCATGACGCAGCCGGTCCCGGACACCGCCGCCGCGGCCGTCCCCGCGCTGCCCCAGCCGCCCGCGCTGCGCACCCCGGACCGCTCCCGGCCCGCCGACCCGCCCGGCCTCGACGTCGCCCGCCTCGACGCCTGGCTCCGCCGCACGCACCCCGACCTCGCGACCGGCGAGCCCCTGCGCGCGACCCTGTTCGCGGGCGGCCGCAGCAACCTCACGTACCGGGTCGACGGAGCGCGCGTCCCGCTCGTGCTGCGCCGACCCCCGCTGGGCCACGTGCAGGAGACCGCGCACGACATGGCCCGCGAGCACCGCGTGATCCACGCGCTCGGCGGCACCCGCGTCCCCGTCCCCGCGACCGTGGACCTCGTCGACGACACGGACGGCAGCGCCGGGACGGGGACGCCGTTCTTCGTCATGGAGCGGGTCGAGGGCGAGGCGATCTCCGACCCCGCGCAGAACGCCGCCTACTCCCCCGCCGAGCTCCGGGCCGTGAGCCTCGAGCTCGGGGAGCTGCTCGCCGAGCTGCACACCCTCGACCCCGCGTCCGTCGGGCTCGCGGACCTCGGCCGCCCCGACGGCTACCTGGGCCGGCAGCTGCACCGCTGGGGCCGGCAGTACGACGGCTCCCGGTCGCGTGACCTCCCCGCGCTCGACGCGCTGCAGGAGCGCCTGCGCGAGCACGTGCCCGAGACGGTGCGGACGGGACTCGTGCACGGGGACTACCGCCTCGACAACGCGCTCGTCTCCCGGGCGGGCGGCGTGCACGTCGCCGCCGTGCTCGACTGGGAGATGGCCACGCTCGGGGACGCCGCCGTCGACCTCGGCATGCTCGGCCTGTACTGGGACATCCGCCGGATCGCGCCGCCCGACGGCCTGACCGCGAGCGCCGTCGACCCCGCCGCGGGGTACCCGGACTTCGCCGAGCTCGCCGACGCGTACGCCGCCCGGCTGGGCTCGCCGGTCCCCGACCTGTCCTGGTACCGCGCGTTCGCCGCGTACAAGCTCGCGGTGATCCTCGAGGGCGTGCACTTCCGGTTCAGGGCGGGCGAGACCGTGGGCGAGGGCTTCGACGCGATCGGCGCGATGGTCCTCCCGCTGGCCGACGAGGGCCTCGCGCGCCTCGACGGCGCGAGCTGAAAGGGGCGGGCGTGGACTTCGCGTACGACGAGCGGACCCGGGACGTCCTCGCGCGCACGCGCCCGTTCCTCGACGAGCACGTCCTGCCCGCCGAGCCGGTGCTCGACGCGCAGGTGGCCGCCACGCCGGACGAGTGGGGCCCGCGCCCGGTGGTCCGCGAGCTGCAGGAGGTCGCGCGGGCGCAGGGCCTGTGGAACCTGTTCCTGCCCGGGCCGCGCGGCGCGGGGCTGACGAACCTGCAGTACGCGCCGGTGGCGGAGGCGCTCGGTCGCAGCCCGCGCCTGGGTCCCGTCGCGACGAACTGCGCGGCGCCCGACACCGGCAACATGGAGCTCCTCGCGGAGTTCGGCACCCCCGAGCAGCAGGAGCGCTGGCTCGAGCCGCTGCTCGCCGCCGAGACCCGCTCGGCGTTCTGCATGACCGAGCCCGGCGCCGCGTCGTCGGACGCCACGCAGATCGCGACCCGCATCCGCCGCGACGGCGACCACCTCGTCGTCACGGGCCGCAAGTGGTGGTCGACGGGCGCGATGAACCCCGGCGCGACGCTGCTCGTCGTCATGGGCGCCACCGACCCCGACGCGCCGCGGCACCGGCAGCAGAGCATGGTGCTCGTCCCGCGCGACACCCCGGGCGTGCGGGTCGTGCGCCCGCTCACCGTGCTCGGCTACGACGACCGGGACCACGGCGGGCACGCCGAGATCGCGTTCGAGGACGTGCGCGTGCCCGCGTCGGCGCTGCTCGGCGGCGAGGGCGACGGGTTCGCGATCGCGCAGGCCCGGCTCGGACCGGGCCGCATCCACCACTGCATGCGCGCGCTCGGCATGGCGGAGCGCGCGCTCGACCTCGTCCGCGAGCGCGCCGCGTCCCGCTCGCCGTTCGGCCGCCCGCTCGCCGAGCAGGGCGTCGTCCGGGAGTGGGCCGCGGAGTCGCGCATCCAGGTCGAGGCGCTGCGGCTGCTCGTGCTCAAGACGGCCTGGCTCATGGACACGGTCGGCAACCGCGCGGCGATGACCGAGATCCAGGCGATCAAGATCGCGGTCCCGCGCGCGGTGCAGCAGGTCGTGGACCGCGCGATCCAGGTGTTCGGCGCGGCCGGGCTCTCCGACGACCAGCCCCTCGCCGCGATGTACGCCGCGGCGCGGTCGCTGCGGATCGCCGACGGGCCCGACGAGGTCCACCTCTCCTCGCTCGGGAAGGCGGAGCTCCGACCACGCCCGACGTGACGGACCCCGCTCGACACGACCGCACCGCACCGCTCGCCCCGCACTCCCCCGCCGAAGTCACGCCGAAGTCACCGCACGCGAAGGGACCCCGAGATGACCGCCGAGCTCGACCCGATCCTCACCGGCCCCGGCCACGGCACGCTGTCCGTCGCCGCGATCCTCGCCGAGACCGCCCGCCGCCACCCGGACCGGGTCGCGTTCCACGTCGGCGACGCGGCGCTGGCGTACGGCCCGCTGTGGGACCGCACGCGCGCGTACGCCGGCGCGCTGCGGGACCGCGGCGTCGGCCCGGGCGACCGCGTCGCGATGCTCGTGCCGAACGTGCCCGACTTCGCGCGCGTCTACTACGCGGTCCTGTCGCTCGGCGCGGTCGTCGTGCCCGTGCACCTGCTGTTCAAGGCGCAGGAGATCGAGTACGTGCTGGGCGACAGCGACGCGACGCTGCTCGTCGCGGCGGCCCCGATGCTCGGTGAGGCGCTGCCCGCCGCGGCGGCGGCCGGCGTCCCCGTCGTGACCGTCCTGGTCCCCGACGCGCACGTCGCCGCGGTCCCTGCGCCCCGCCTGGAGGACGAGGCCGACGCCGCCGAGCCGGTCCGCACGTACGCGTCGGTGAACCCGCTCGCCCCGGCGACGGTCCTGTACACGAGCGGCACGACGGGCCGTCCCAAGGGCGCGGTCGCCTCGCACCTGGCCCTCGTCGAGCAGGTGCACGTCACGCTCCTCGACACCGCGGACGTCCAGCCGGACGACGTGGTCTTCGGCGGGCTGCCGTTCTTCCACACCTTCGGCCAGTCGGCGGTGCTCAACACCGCGTTCCGCCGCGGCGCCGCGATCGTGCTGCTCCCCCGGTTCGACGCCGACGAGGCGCTCGCGCTGCTCGTCAAGCACCGCGCGACCGTGTTCACGGCCGTCCCGACGATGTTCCTCGGCATGGTCCAGGCCGCCGCGCGCACGCCGGACCGGCCGCCGCTCAAGTACGCGGTCTCGGGCGGCGCCGCGCTGCCGGTCGCGCTGCTCGAGGCGTTCGCGGCGGCGTTCGGCGCCGAGGTGCACGAGGGCTACGGCCTCACGGAGACGGCGCCGACCGTGTCGTTCAACTACGTCGGCGAGCCGATCCGGCCGGGCACCGTCGGGCGACCGCTGTGGGGCGTCGACGTGGAGATCGCGGACTCCGAGGTCGAGGGCCGGATCGAGCTGCTCGGGCCGGGCGAGCTCGGCGAGGTCGTCGTGCGCGGGCACAACCTGTTCAAGGGCTACCTGGGCAACCCGGAGGCGACCGCGGCCGCCGTCGTCGACGGCTGGTTCCGGACCGGCGACCTCGGCACCGTCGACGCCGAGGGCATCGTCACGATCGTCGACCGCAAGAAGGACATGATCGTCCGCAACGGCTACAACGTGTACCCGAGCGAGGTCGAGGACGCGATGGTGCGCCACCCGGCAGTCGCGCAGGCCGCGGTGTTCGGCGTCGCGGACGAGGCGCACGGCCAGGAGGTCCACGCCGCCGTCGTCCTCATGCCGGGCCGCACCGCGACCGCGCAGGAGATCGTCGACTTCACGCGCGAGCGGATCGCCGCCTACAAGTACCCGCGCGTCGTGCACCTCGTCGAGACGCTGCCGCTCGGCGGCTCCGGCAAGGTGCTGAAGCGCGAGCTCGTCGCGCAGTACTCGACGCCGACCGGCGAGCGCGTCCCGGGCTGACCGGCGCCCGCTGAAGGGGCGCACCGACAGGGCCTGTCGGCGTCGCGGCGCGCGCCGTAGCGTCGTCGCGAGCCGGCCGCACGCGCACCACCCCGGCGCGGCCGGCACCCGTACCGCGAAGGAGTGCCCGATGAAGATCGTCCCCAGCTCGGCCGGCGACCCGACCGCGACCGGCAGAGGTCCCGCCGAGTGGTTCACCCGCAGCGTGTACATCGACGCTGTCGCCACCCCCAGCCCGCCGTCGCGGTCTGGGGCGAGCACGTGACCGACGCGGAGTACGCGGCGGAGCCGGAGGGGCGCTGAACGCCAACGCGGGTCAAGGCCCGAGGTGAGGCACGCTCGCACGGCCGGGCTGGTCGCGCGGGCTCCCCCGGAGCGCGGACACCACGCCACCCGCCGCGGCGGTCAGCCACCCGACGAGCCCGCCGGCGAGCAGCATCCCCGGCAGGAAGGTCTGCGGCCGGTACGGGGAGTCGGTGCCCGGTTCAGGCAGTGCCGTGGTGTGGGCGTAGACCACGAGCCACGCGCAGGTCAGGACCGTGCCGGCGACGAGAGCGGTTCGTGTCGCCCTCTGCACGCGAGTGCGCGGTTCCCGCCACACGGGGCGCAGCAGCGATCGCCGGGTGCGGACCCGGTCGACCGCGGAGACGGCCATCAGCACGAGCCCCGCGACCAGGAGCGCTTCTCCCGAGCGGTCCAGCAGCGTGTCGACCACGCTCGACCTGAGCCCACCGCCGGCCGCTCGCAGGTCCCCGCCGTAGACGAGAGCCGTCTGCACCCTCGTCAGTCGACCGAGCACCCACGCGCTCAGCGCGCCTCCCAGGCAGGTGAGTCCGAGGCCCAGAGCCCGGCTGTCGACGGCCTTCACCCCCACCCCCTGGCGACCTCGTGGACCGGCGAGCGACCACCGTCTCACGTCGGCCGAGCACGGGGGCGGCGTCCGTCGACCTGGGTACGGCGCGCCGCACACGTCATCAGAACGACCGACGACGGTGGGCGACCCACCGCGCCAGGGTCGTCGTCGTGCCCGACGCCCCGCTCCCCGGAGGTGCTCCGACGATGCCCACCGCCCTCGCCGCGCCCACGACCACACCCGCCCGGATCACGTCCCTGGACGTCCTGCGCGGCGTCGCGATCCTGGGCACGTTCGCCTCGAACGCGTGGCTGTTCGCCCACCCGGGCGGGCCCACCGCCTGGTTCGCCGGCGGCGGGCCGGCGCCGGACGTCGTCGAGACGGCGCTCCGGACGCTGGCCAACGGCAAGTTCCTCGCCCTGCTCACGCTCCTGTTCGGCGTCGGCATCGAGCTGCAGTACCGCTCGGCGGTGCGTCGCGGCGCGCGGTGGCCGGGCCGGTACCCGGTGCGGGCGGGGATCCTGTTCGTCGAGGGGCTCGTGCACTACGTGCTCGTCTTCGAGTTCGACGTCCTCATGGGGTACGCGGTCGCGTCGCTCCTGGTGGCCTACCTCGTGGGGCGCAGCGACCGGGTGGTGCGCGCGTGGATGGCGGTGGTCGGCGGCCTCTACCTCCTCGGCATCGGGGCCGTCACGGCGCTGCTGCTCGTGCTGCCGGGTGGGCCGGAGGTGCCGGAGCCGGCCACGGCGTCCACGGCGAGCTGGTGGGCGCAGGTGCTCGTGCGGCTCGACAGCGCCGGGCTCTACCGGATCGAGCTCGTCCTGATCGTGCCGTCCGCCACCGTGCTGTTCCTCCTGGGGTCGCGGCTGGTGCGCGCGGGTGCCCTCGCCGACACCCCGGACGGCGAGCGCATCCGCCGCCGGCTCATGGTGCTCGGCTTCGGGGTCGGGGCGCCGCTGAACCTGCTGACCGCGTTCGCCGGCCCGGCCTGGCTGCTCGTCGACCGGTACGTGCTCCCGCCGCTGATCGCCCTCGGCCTGCTCGGGCTGATCACCGGCATCGTCCTGCGCAGCCGCGGCGGTGCACCACGGCGCGCGGTCGCCGCCGTCGGCCGGACCGCGCTGTCCTGCTACGTGCTCCAGAACGTGCTCGCGAGCGTCCTCTGCTACGACTGGGGCCTCGGGCTCGCCACCCGGTTCGCCGACGCGCGGCCCTGGTGGGTGGTGGGTCTGTGGGCCGCGGTCTCGCTGGCGCTCGTGCTGTTCGCGACCCTCTGGCTGCGTCGCTTCGAGCGCGGACCGCTCGAGCTGGTCGTGCAGCGGGTCTACGCCCGGCCCGCGCGGCCTGCGCCGTCACCCACCGGAGCCGGGCTCGCGGACGCGGTCCGGCAGGAGCACCACTGACCGGTCGCCGCGCGGGCCCGCAGGTCGCTCCGGGGTGATGCGCGACGGTCCGGCACCGCTACGTTGGGTCCGATTCGTCCCGATCCCCCCGAGGAAGACGGTGACCCGGATGGTCGAGGCAACGGCGCAGTCCGGCTGGTCGAGGTTCGCCCGGGTCCGCGGGACCGGCCCGGGCCACGGTGTCACGACGCTCGAGCTGTTCTTCGACCTGGTGTTCGTGTTCGGGTTCGTCCAGGTCACGCAGCTGCTGAGCGACGAGCCGACGGCGACGGGCGCCCTGCGCGGGCTCGTCGTGTTCGCGCTGCTGTGGTGGGTGTGGTGCTCGTACGCGTGGCTTGGCAACCAGGCGCAGGCCGACGAGGGCACCGTGCGGCTGACGATGCTGCTCGCGACCGGCGTCATGTTCGTCATGGCGCTGACCATCCCCGAGTCGTTCGTCGACCTGCCCGGCGGGCTCTTCGGACCGCTCGTCTTCGCGGGCTGCTTCGCCGCCGTCCGGCTGCTCCACCTCGCGAGC
The DNA here is from genome assembly GCF_024757985.1 of Cellulomonas sp. NS3. Classification (NCBI taxonomy): domain Bacteria; kingdom Bacillati; phylum Actinomycetota; class Actinomycetes; order Micrococcales; family Cellulomonadaceae; genus Cellulomonas; species Cellulomonas sp. NS3. The sequence continues at coordinate 4,638,813 of NZ_CP103289.1, forward strand.
TACCTCGTCGCGGCCGGGGACGACGCCGTCCTGCGGCGGCAGATCCTCACGACGGCGGTCCCGGTCGTCCTCGCGAGCGGGCTGCTCGCCCTCGGTGCGGTGCTCGGGCCGCCCGCGCAGACCTGGGTGTGGGCGCTGGCCCTCGTCGTCGACTACGTCGGGATCTGGGTGACGAACACCGCCGGCTGGCGGCTGCACAGCGCCCGGCACTTCGCGGAGCGCTTCGGCCTCGTCGTCATCGTCGCGCTCGGGGAGTCGATCGTGTCCGTCGGGGTGGGCGTCGCCGAGCACGCCGTCTCGTGGCCGGTGATCGTCGGCTCCGCGTTCGGCATCACGACCGTCGTCGCGATGTGGTGGCTCTACTTCGACGTCGCGACCCACGTGGGCGAGCACGCGCTCGCGCAGGCCGACGACGCGGGGCGCAGCCGGCTGGCGGCGGACGCCTACACGTACCTGCACTTCCCGATCGTCGGCTCCGTGCTGTTCGTCGCGCTCGGCCTCAAGAAGGCGATGAGCTACGTCTCGGACCCCGAGCACCACACGCTCAGCGAGCCGTTGAGCGGCATGCCGCTGCTCAGCCTCTACGTCGGGGCCGCCGTCTACGTCGTCGGCCACGCGGCCTTCCTGCGCCGCACCGGTGGCCGCTGGGCGGTCCGGCACCTCGTCGCCGCCGGGGTCGTGCTCGCGCTGCTCCCGCTCGCCGCGCGCCTGCCGGCGCTCGCGGCGATGGCGCTCGTCGCGGCGGTCCTCGCCGGCCTGGTCGTGCTCGACCTCTCGAGCCTCGGGCAGCGACGCGACCAGATCCGCCACGGCCACACGCCGGCCCCGGCGGAGTGATCCCGGTGCCCGCGCCGAGGTCTCCCTCGCCCGCCGACGTCGGTGCCCTCGCGGTGGCGGCGTTCGCGGGTGAGCTCGTCCTGCTCGTGCTCGTCGCCGTGTCGGGCTGGCGCGCGGGCGGCGGTGGGCTGCCGTCGGTTCTGCTCTCCGTGGCGCTCGTCGCAGCCGTCGTGACGGTCTGGGGGCGGTGGGTCGCGCCCCGCAGCCCGCGTCGGCTCGGCCGGTGGGGACGCTGGCGGGTCGTCAGCGCCCTCGTGCTCGCGAACGTGGTGCTCGCCGCCGCGACGGAGGGGCCGGTCGTCCCGGCCGTCCTCCTCGCCGGACCGATGTCGTGGCTCTTCAGCCGCCCGGAGCGCGCAGAGCCCGCCTGACCCGGCGGCGGGGTGCGTCCGCGGCGCGCTAGTCGCGCACCGCAGCCACGGCGTCCGGCGTCGCCGACTCGTCCGCGGCCGCCGCCGGGGCAGCGTGCCGCCCCGCCCGCCGAGCCGTCCGCCGGTCCGCGCGCCGCTCCTTGCGCCGCTCGACCAGCACGTACAGCGCGGGGACGACCAGCAGCGTGAGCAGCGTCGACGAGATCAGGCCGCCGATCACGACGAGCGCGAGCGGCTTGCTGATGAACGCCCCGCCGCCCGTGAGCCCGAGGGCCATGGGCGTCAGCGCGAACACCGTCGCGAGCGCCGTCATGACGATCGGGCGCAGGCGCTTGCGGGCACCCTCGCGCACGGCGTCGTCGAGCGACCGGCCGCGCTCGCGGTACTGGTTGATGAGGTCGATGAGCACGATCGCGTTCGACACGACGATGCCGACCAGCATCAGCGCCCCGATCAGCGCCGGGACCCCGAGCGGCGTCCCGCTGACGAGCAGCGCGGCGATCGCACCGGTCGCGGCGAACGGCACCGAGACGAGCAGGATGAGCGGCTGCACGAGCGAGCCGAACGTCGCCACCATGACGACGTAGACGATCGCGATCGCGACGAGCAGCGCCAGGCCGAGGTCCGCGAACGCGTCCTGCTGCTGGCTCGCGACGCCGCCGACCTCGACGTCGACACCGGCCGGGAGGTCGAGCCCGTCGACCGCAGCCTGGAGCTCAGCCGTGAGGGAGCCGACGTCCTGGGTCGCCGGGGTGACCCGGACCGTCGCGGACCGCTCGCCGTCGACGCGCGTCACCGACGTCGGCACCTGCACGGCCTCGACCGCGGCGACGTCGGTCAGCGGCACGAGGCCCTGCGCCGACGGGACGACGAGCGCCTCGATCCCGGCGCGCGTCGCGGGCGCGGCGCCCGAGGACACGACGACCTCGAGCGGGCCGTCGCCCAGGTCGAGCTCGCCGATCGTGCGGGCGGGGTTCATCGCCGCGGCGACGACACCCGAGACGACGGTCTCGGAGAGGCCGAGCGCGGCGGCCGCCTCACGGTCGACCGTGACCTGCAGGACCTCCTGCTCGCCCGCGAGGTCGTTCGCGACCTCCGCGGCTCCCTCGACGTCGCGGACCGCGTCGTGCACGGACTCGGCGGCCGCCGCGAGGTCGTCGCGGTCGGTGGCCCGGACGGCGATGTCGACCGTCGAGGAGCCGAAGCCGCCCTCGCTGCCCGCGACGTTGATCGCGGTGACGGGCGCCGCGACGAGCGGCTCGACCGCCTCGCGGACATCGTCCTGCGCGGCCACCCCGTCGGCGTCGCCGTCGAGCGTGATCGCGAACGACGCCGAGGGCGTGCTGCCGCCGCCGCTGAACGCCGCCGCGGCCGCGTCGCCGGTGCCGACGGTCGTCTGCACGCTCTCGACCGCGTCGACCCCTGCCAGGGCGTCCTCGACCTCGCGCGCGGCCGCGTCCTGCGCCGCGAGCGACGTGCCGACCTCGAACCGCTGCGTCACCGTGACGGTGTTCTGTCCGCTGTCGCCGATGAAGTTCGTCTCGAGGCGCGGCACGAGGCCGAGGGTCCCGACGAGCACGACGACGGCGACGCCGATCGTGACCCAGGGGCGCCGCAGCGCCGCGGCGAGCGACGGCACGTACGCGCGCTGCCACAGGCCACGCCGCTCCTTCGCCTCGGCCGCCTCCCGCGCGCTCGCAGCGCCGTCCTCGGTGCCGTCGGCGCTGCGCGGCGAGCGCACGAACCAGTACGCCAGCACCGGCACGATCGTCAGCGCGACGAGCAGCGACGCGAGCATGGCGATGGCCACGGTCACGGCGAACGGCCGGAACAGCTCGCCGACCATGCCGCCGACGAGCGCGATGGGCAGGAACACCGCGACGGTCGAGATGGTCGAGGCGGCGATGGCCCCGCCGACCTCGCGCACCGCGGTCAGGATCGCGGCGGTCTTCTCCTCGCCGTAGGACAGGTGCCGCTTGATGTTCTCGATGACGACGATCGCGTCGTCGACCACGCGCCCGATCGAGATCGTCAGGGCGCCGAGCGTGAGGATGTTGAGCGTGTACCCGGTCGCGTTCATGACGATGAACGTCACCGCGAGCGACAGCGGGATCGACACCGCGGAGACGAGCGTCGAGCGCAGCGACGCCAGGAACACGAGGATCACGACGACCGCGAACACGAGCCCGAGGCCGCCCTCGGTCGCGAGCCCCTCGATGGACTCCTCGATGAACGGCGCCTGGTCGAACACGACCGCGGTGCGCGCGCCCTCGGCCTCGAGCGCGGGGCCGAGGTCCGCGAGCACGTCCTGCACGGCGTGCGAGACGTCGACGGTGTTGCCGTCGGGGGTCTTGGTGATCGCGACGCCGAGCGCCGGGGAGCCGTCGAGCCGCGAGTACGACGTCGGGTCCTCGGGGGTGACCGTGACGGTCGCGACGTCGCCGAGCGTGCCGGCGCCGAGCGGGAGGGCCGCGAGGTCCTCGACGGACCCGAGGCGCGAGCCGGCCTGCACCGAGTAGGTCCGGTCGCCCTCGGTGAGCGTGCCGACGGGCAGCACGACGCCGTAGTCGGCGAGCAGGTCGGGGACGGCGGTCGGGTCGACGCCCGCGACGGCCACGCGCGCGGCGTCGAGCTCGACGAGCACCTGGTCGGCGGTCCCGCCGGTCACGGCGACCGTGCGGACGCCCTCGATGTCCTCGAGCGCGGGCACCACGACGGTCTCGATGGTCGCGGCGAGCGCGCTCGTGCCGGAGTCGCCGCCCTCGTCGGACGCCGCCGCGAGCTGGATCACGGGCAGGTCGTCGAGCGAGCCGGTGATGACGGTCGGCTCGACGTCCTCGGGCAGCTGGGTCTGCAGGCGCGAGATCGCGGTCTGCAGGCGCTGCGTCGCGGCGTCCAGGTCGGTGCCGTACTCGAGCTCGATGGTGGTCAGGCCGAGCCCCGTCGAGGCGGTCGACGTGATCGCCTCGATGTCCGGGATCGAACGGACCGCGGCCTCCACGGGCTCGACGACCCCCTGCTCGACGACCTCGGGCGAGGACCCCGGGTAGACGGAGACGACGACCGCGACGGGCAGCTGCAGCGACGGGATGAGCTCCTGCTTGAGCTGGCCGACGCCGAGGACCCCGAAGACGGCGATGGCGAGCGTCGCGAGCGCGACGACGGCGCGGTTCGCCAGGGACAGTCGGGCGAGTCGGAACACGGGAGGCCTCCAGGGGCACGACGGCGCACGGGACGTGCCGGCAGACGACGGGCGGACGACGGGCGGACGACGGGCAGGGCGGACGGGGCGGTCGACGCGCGGCATCCTCGGCGCAGTCGTTAGCCTAACGCGAAGCATCCCGCCGGTGTTCCCGTAGCCTCGCCCCATGACCGACGATCCGCGCGCCGACCTCGTCGCCCAGTTCGCCGAGGCGCACGCGGCCCTGGACGACGCGTTCCTCACGTCCCGGCTGCGCCCGCTGCTCGAGACCACGCTGACCGTCCAGCAGCTCCGCGCGCTCGGGCTCGTCGCGACCGGCGGCGCGACCACGACGCACGCGCTCGCCGAGGCCCTCGACGTCTCGGCGGCCACCGTCTCCGGGATCGTCGACCGGCTCGTCGGCGCCGGCATGGTCGAGCGGCACACCGACCCGCACGACGGCCGCGTGCGCCCGCTCGCCCCGACCGACGCCGGCACCGCGACCCTGCGCCACCTGCTCACCTCGCCCATGGACGACGAGATCCAGGTGCTCGCCGCGCTCGACGTCGACGACCTGCGGGCGCTCGTGCGCGGCATGTGGGCGCTGGCCGAGGCGGCCCGCCGGCTCGTGCCGCAGGCCCCGCCCACCGCCTGACGAGCCCGTCCGACCGGGGCGGGCGAAGCCTCGCCTCCGACTTGCTCAGCCGCCCGGGGCAGGCAGCCGCGGGCCGCTACCCCGAGCCGCCCGCGAACTCCTGGGTCCCGAGCACCCGCAGCAGGCGTAGCTTGCCCTCGGCCTCGCTGCGCGGCGCGGCGGTGAGCACGAGCAGCGTCTGCGAGCCGTCCTCGGTGAAGAGCGCCTGGCAGTCCACCTCGACCGGCCCGACCTCCGCGTGGACCAGCACCTTGTGGTCCTCGAACCGGCGCGCGACCTCGTGCGCGTCCCACAGCCGCTCGAACTCCGGGCTCCGGCGCAGCAGCTCGCGCACGAGCTCGCCGGCCGGGGAGTCGGCCCCGCTCACCCCGTACGTCACCCCGCAGCGACGCGACCTGCGCGCGGCTCTGCCGGTCCCGGTCGTCCTCGGGGTAGTGCAGTCGCTCGGTGTCCGGGTGCACGAACCAGCGGTAGATGCTGCTGCGCTCCCAGCCGGTCAGGCCGTCGACGTCGCCGAGCAGGGCCCGCGCGAGGTCGTTCTGCACGAGCGTGCGGCCGAGCGCGTCGAGCACGAGGGCCGGGGTGTCGGTGAGCCGGTCGAGCACGCGCAGCAGGCCCGGCGCCACGTAGTCCTCGGTCGCCGCGCGGTCCGGCGGGCTGTGCCCCGCGACCCGGTACAGGTAGTCGCGCTCGTCCGGCGTGAGGCGCAGCGCCCGCGCGAGCGCGGCGAGGATCTGCGTGCTGGGCTGCGGTGCGCGCCGCTGCTCGAGGCGGGCGTAGTAGTCGGTCGACATGACCGCGAGCTGCGCGACCTCCTCGCGGCGCAGACCGGGGGCCCGCCGGCGCACGCCGGGGCCGAGGCCGACGTCACCGGGCCGGAGCGCCTCCCGGTGCCGCAGCAGGAAGTCGGCCAGGGCGTCGCGGTCCATCCGTGCAGTATCGACGCGGCGGCGCGGCCCGAGCCAGGGATCGCCGGTCCCCCGATGAGCGCTCCCTGGTGGGCCCGGCGCGCCCGGCCAAGACTCGGAGCATGGACATCACCGGAAACACCGTCTTCATCCCCGGCGCCACCAGCGGGATCGGCCTCGCCCTCGCGCTCGCCCTGCACGCCCGGGGCAACGAGGTGATCATCGGGGGCCGCCGCACCGAGCTGCTCGCCGAGATCACGGCCGAGCACCCCGGCCTGCACGCCTACGCGATCGACACCACGGACCCGGTGAGCATCGCGACCGTCGCCCGGCAGGTCGTCGCCGCGCACCCCGACCTCAACGTGCTGATCCCGATGGCGGGGGTCATGCGCGTGGAGGACTGGACGCACCCGGCGGGCTTCCTCGCCTCGGCGGAGCAGACCGTCACCACCAACCTGCTCGGCCCGGTCCGGTTGATCGCCGCGTTCGTCGAGCACCTGCTCACGCGCCCCGCCGCGACGATCATGACCGTCTCCTCGGGCCTCGCGTTCACCCCGCTGCGGGCGACCCCGAGCTACAACGCCAGCAAGGCCGCGATCCACATGCTCAGCGAGTCGCTGCGGCTCCAGCTCGCCGGCACGAGCGTCCAGGTGCTCGAGCTCGAGCCGCCGTCGGTCGCGACCGACCTGATGCCCGGCCAGCGGGACAGCGCGATCGCGATGCCGCTCGACGACTTCGTCGCGGAGGTGCTCCAGCTCGTCGAGACGCAGCCCGACGCGACCGAGATCCAGGTCGAGAACGTCAAGTTCCTCCGCTACGGGGAGGCCCGCGGCGACTACGACCAGGTCGTCGCGACGATCAACGCCCACGACCCGCACGGCACGGCGGACGCCGGGGCGGCGTGACGCGGCGGCCGAGCGCACGACGGCTCGGCCGGGTGTGCGTGCACGACCGGCCGAACCGTGCGGTCCGAGCCGTTCGCCCCGGAGCCGCCCCCGCTCCGGCGTCCTGTCCGCGGCCCGCGCGCCCCGGGCCGGCTCGGCGCGCCTCTCAGCCCTCCGCGCCGCCCGAGTCCGCCGTCTCGTCCGGCGCGGCGGGCAGCTCGGCGGGCGCGTAGACCAGCCGCACGACGCCCGTCGGGTAGACGTCCGAGCTCACCAGGCGCAGCGGGTAGATCGCGTCGCCCTCGTCGAACAGCCGCTCGCCCTTGCGGGCCGCGACCGGGTGCACGAGCAGGCGGAGCTCGTCGACCAGATTCGCCGCGAGGAGCTGCCGCACGACCGAGACCGACCCCGGGACCACGATCTTGCCGAGGCCCGGCTCGGCCTTGAGCGCCGTCACCGCCTCGACCAGGTCGCCCTGGGCCTTCTCGACGTTGCGCCACCCGAGGTCGTGGCTCCCGCGCGTGGCGACGACCTTGCGGGTGTCGCCGAGCGTCTTGGCAAACTCGGCATCCTCCCCGCCGGCGGCCTCCCGGTCGGGCCACGCGCCCGCGAAGCTGTCGTACGTGACCCGGCCGAGCAGCAGCACGTCGGCACCCTCGTAGTCCTCCCCCACGGCGGCGCCCATGCGCTCGTCGAAGTACGGGAAGTGCCACGCCGGGTCGATCTCGACGACGCCGTCGAGCGAGCTGAACAGGGTCGAGACGATGGTTGCCATCCGGCGTTCCTCCAGGTCCTCGCGCCCGCACCGTGCGGACGCTCCCGCATGAGACCGTACGGGGCGGCGGTCCTCATCGGTCCGCCACGATCCACGTCGGCCGACCGTGTCGGCGGCCGGTCTCGACGGGCTCGTCCCGGACGCCTCCCGACCCCGCGCGGCACCCGTCCGCTCGGACCGTCCTCACCCCGCCGCGCGGTACGCCCGCCCGGCCTCGGTCGGCGTCGCGGCGTCGGTGTACAGCCCGAACGCGGCGCTGTCCCCGACCGCCGGCAACCCGAACCACGCGTACCGCTCGACGTAGGGCCGCGCCTCCATGCCGGCCGTCGAGCCCTCGATGAACGCGGCGAGCTGCGGCCCGGTCGGGTACCGCGGGCTCCCGCCGAAGTTCATCAGCCCGTACTCGGTGACCCAGACCGGCAGCCCGTAGCGCTCGTGCACCGCGTCGACGTACCCGAGGAAGTGCCCGACGGCGGCGTCGCTGAAGTCGGAGCCGTACCAGTGCAGCGTGATGAAGTCGACGCGCCGGCCCTCCGCCCGCGCGCCGGTCATGAACCGGTCGAGCCAGCCGCCCGGGGTGTCGCCGCCCCACGCGACCGCGGGGCTGCCGAGCCGCATCCCGGTGGCCTCGAGCCGGGGCCAGGCCGCGAGCGCCTCCTCGACGCTCATGCCGGACTGCTCGGCGAGGTCGGGCTCGTTGAAGCCCAGCAGCGTCGTGCCCTCGGCGGCGGCCCGCGCGAGCGTCGCGTCGGTCACGGAGTCGCGCCCCCAGATCATCGGCACGAACTCGACGCCGTCCGGCCCGGGCATGCTCGCGTTCGAGTCCGACCAGTTGTAGTACCAGCCCGCGCCGACGTCGCCGAGCGCCCCGCTGATGCCGTCGAACTGCCAGGTCGCGACGCCCTTCTTGGCCGACGCCGCGGCGACGGGCGCCGGTTCCGGGGCGGGCGGCGCGGGCTGCTCGACGGGCGGCGCCGGGGTCTCGACGGGCGGCTCGAGGACCGCGGGCGGGACGAGCGCGGGGTCGGGCGCGGGTGCTGTCGGCGTCGGCGCCGGCTCGCTCGGGGCCGGGGACGACGTCGCCGCGACCACGGTCTCGGGTGCCGGCTCTCGCTCGCCGACGGCCACCGCGGTCCCGACCCCGGCGACCGCGGACGTGGTCAGCGCCGCGACGAGCACGCCGCGCCCGACCCGCGTGCCCGCGGCGACCGCGAGCTTGGCCGCGAGCCCGTGCCCCGGCGCCGCGTGCGTCCCCGCGTGCCCGAGCGCGCCTCCCACGGACTGCCCGGGCGCCTGCGCGAGCGCCGCGGCGTCGACCGGCGTCGAGCCCGGCGGGACGACCGACGCGTCGAGCGGCGTCGAGCCCGGCGGGACCACCGACGCGTCGACCGTCGGCGCGGGCGATCCACCCGGCGCGACGGCGGGCAGGCCCGGGACCAGCCCGTCCCGCAGCACCGCCAGCGTGAGCGGCACCGGCACGAGCCCGAGGCCGACGAGCAGCCGGTCGGCCGCGACGAGCCCGTGCCACGCGGGCGCGCACTGCAGGCACTCGCGGGTGTGCCGCGCGACGCGCTTGCGCCACAGCGGCGCCGGGCGCCCGTCCCACCCGGCGGTGACCGCGAGCAGCTCGGCGCACGGCGGGGTCGCGGCGAGGGCCCGGACCACGACGCGCGCGGTCTCGAGCTGGCCCTTCATGCGCTGCACCCGGACCGCCGCGTGCGCGCGCGTGACGTCGAGCGCGTCGACGATCTCGTCGCGGGTGAGCTCGCCCGACGCCTCGAGCCACCACAGCGCGAGCAGCTCGCGGTCGTCCTGGTCGAGCCAGCGCGTCGCCTCCGCGGTCTCGCGCCGCTGGCCGGAGAGCTCGAGGCGGACGATCGCGAGGTCGGTGAAGTCCGCACCGGGGTCGCCGTCGACCCCGTCGTCGGGCAGCGCGTCCGGGGCCGCCCCCCGCGCGCGGTGCCGGTCGCGCACCTGCCGGACGGCGATCGCGACGAGCCAGGACCGGAACGCCTCGGGGTCGCGCAGGTCGCCGAGACCCCGCAGCGCGCGCAGCATCGTCTCCTGCACCACGTCGTCGACGTCGGCGTGCCCGCGCAGCGCCCGACCGACGACCGAGTACACGAGCGGCAGGTACCCGGCGACGAGCCGGTCGACCGCCTCCGGGTCGCCGGCGCGCGCGGCGACGACCGTCCCGGTGTCCGGGGTGGGCTGCATGGTGGGACCTCTCCGTGGGGCATCGATCATCGCGCGGTCCGGGGCGTGCACCGGCCACACGGAGGGAGACCACCCGGACGGGGGCGGATAACGGAAACGTCCGCCGCGCGGTCAGCCCTCCTGCGGCACGGTCCCGTCGTCGTCCGCCCGCCCGTCCGACGCGTGCCGCTGCTGCCACGCCCACGCGAGCAGCCACGCCCCGCCGGCCACCGCTGCCCAGGACACGAGGCGCACGCCGCCCCACGTGAGGAACCCGAGCAGGTCGTGACCCCACTGCCCCTGCTGCGGCCGCCAGTACGCCAGCACGAGCGCGAGGAGCACCAGCAGCACGCCCCCGGCTCCCGCACCCACAGCCCGAAACCCCGTCCGTCCCCTGGTCATGCGGGTGAGTATGCCGGTCACCACGGCCCCTTGAGCGCGAACCGGCTCTCCCACGCGACCGCCTCGGCGGGCTCAGGCCGGGCGAGCAGGAACCCCGTCGCCGCGTCGGCCCCGACGGCGGAGATCGCGTCGAGCTGCTCGGGCGTCTCGATGCCCTCCGCGATGACGTGCGCGCCGATCGAGTGCGCGAGGCGGACGATGCCGTCGACGACGGCCCGGCCCTTGGGCGTCCCGGTCGCGAGCACGAACGAGCGGTCGACCTTGATGACGTCGACGGGGGCCTGCGCGAGGCGCGAGAGCGAGCTGTAGCCCGTCCCGAAGTCGTCGATCGCGACGGCGACCCCGAGGCGCCGCACGGCCTCGAGGTGCGCGACCAGCCGGCCGTCGTCCATCGCCTGCTCGGTGACCTCGATGCCGAGCCGGTCGGCGGCGACGCCCGCCTCGTCGAGCCGGCGCGCGAGGAGGTCCGCCAGGCCGGGCAGCGCGAGCTGGCGCGGCGAGACGTTGACCCACACGCGCACACCGGGCCGGTCGGACCACCGCGCGATCTGCTCGACCGCACGAGCCACGACCTGCGCCCCGAGCGCCACGATGAGCCCGGACTCCTCGGCGACCGGGATGAACTCCGCCGGCGGCACGAGCCCGGGACCGCGGCCGCTCCACCGGGCGAGCGCCTCGACGTGCGCGACGCCGGGGCGGCGCCCGAGGCCGAACGCCGGCTGGTAGTGCAGCACGAGGCCGTCGCCGGCGGTGAGCCCTCGCCGCAGCTCGAGCTCGGTCGCGACGCGCTGGACGGTCTGCTGGTGGAGGACCTCGTCGAACCACGTGAACCCGTCGCGCCCGCCGGCCTTGACCCGGTGCAGGGCCGCGTCGGCCTCGCGCAGCAGCGTGTCGATCTCGTCGGCCCCGTGCGCGTGCGCGAGGCCGATGCTCGCCGTGACGGGGAGCAGCGTGCTGCCGATGACCACGGGCTCGTCGCCGGAGTCGACGATGCGCCGCGCGAGCGCCTCGGCCGCGGTGGCGGACGCCCCCGGCAGGACGACGACGAACTCGTCGCCGCCGAACCGCGCGAGCAGGTCCCGCGGCCCGATGAGCTCGCGCAGCCGCTCCGCGACGGCGCTGAGCACCTGGTCCCCGGCGACGTGGCCCAGGGTGTCGTTGACGAGCTTGAACCGGTCCAGGTCGATGAACAGCAGGACCAGGCCGGGGGCGGACGCCTCGCCGTCGCCGAGCCGGCGGACCTCGCGCAGCAGACCCCAGCGGTTGAGGAGCCCGGTCACGGTGTCGTGCGTGGCGTGCTCGGTGAGCACGCGCTGCGCCTCCTCGGCCGCCGCGCGGGCCTCCTCCGCGGCGGCGCGGGCCGCCTGCTGCCGGGCGAGCAGTTCCTCGCGCTCCCGCTGCGCGGCGTGCCGCTCGACGATGTCCCGGAAGTACACGCACATGCCGCCGCTCGGGAGCCGGTGGGCGCGAACCTCGCAGCGGATCCGCTCCGGCCCGTAGGAGCCCTCGAACTCGACGGGCTCGCCGGTCGCCAGGACGTGCCGGTACGACACCTCGAGCCGGGAGCCGAGGAGCTGCGGGAAGACCTCCCAGAAGACGCGGCCGAGCACGTCGCCGCGCTCGACGCCCATGATCCGCTCGCCCTGCCGGTTGACGTACGAGAACCGCCAGTCGTCGTCGAGCGCGAAGTAGCCCTCGCTGATGGTCTCGAGCAGGTCGATGACGGTGGCCGCAGCACGCCGCGCGTCCTCCGCGCGCTCGACGGCCTCGGCGACGTGGGTCAGGTCCCGGAACAGCACGATCGCGGTGTCCGCGGTGACCACGGCGGAGGACAGGTCGACCGGGAACGTCGACCCGTCGGCCCGGCGGGCCCGCAGCTCGCCCTGGAACCAGCCCTCGGCGTTGCGGACCGCCACGGCGCGCTCCCAGCGCTCGTCGGCTGGGTCGATCACCCCGACCCGGCCGAGCCCGCGGAGCTCGGGCTCCGAGCGCCCGAGCATCCGGCAGGCGGCGGGGTTGGCGGCGAGGATGTCGCCCCTCGGGCTCGTGAGGACGAGCCCGTCGGTGCTGCGCTCGAACAGCGCGGCGTACGCCTCCGCGTGCACGTGCCACGCGGGTGGCGAGCCCGCTCGCTCGTCGCCCTCGTCCGCGGCAGCGCCGGACATGTGACCCCCCAGTCATGTCCCCGGCGCGCACGAGCTCCCCGCGACCGCGCCCCCCGGAAGCGCCCGAGGACGCCCCGCGGCCAGGGGCGGGACGCCCACGGCCTGCCTCAAGGATGCCGCACGCGGGCACGACCGTCCGCCGGTGCGGGGTCGCGGGCAGCCGCGACCCGGCACGGGAGGTGCGCCGCAGGGGTCCGGGGAAGCGCAGCGACCGAGCGCGACGGCCGCCCGCGCTGCTCACGGCTGGGGCACGCCCTCGTCCTCGAGCGGCACCGGCTCGCCGTCGAACGGGGTGACCGGCCCGTCGCCCCGGTCGGTCGTCCACGTGCTGCCGACGTAGTCCTGCACGCCGTCGTCGACCACGGTGATGCCCACGCCGCCGAACGCCGCGTGGCTGTCCGCCGAGAACTGCAGCGGCACGATCCCGTTCCCCACGACGTCGCCGGACTCGAGCGCCTCGACGAGGCTCTCGCGCGTCGGGTCCTCCCCGGCCCGGGCGAGCGCCTCCGCGAACGTGTACGCCACGGACATCCCGTAGACCGTGTTGCCCGTGAAGGGGGCGCCGTCGTTGTACTCGTCGTTGACGCGGCGGAACAGCTCGACCCAGGGGTCGTCGGGGCTGAACGGCAGGTAGTTGGTGCTCACGAAGCCCTGCAGCAGGGCCGGGCCGACCTCCTCGCCGAGGTAGCCGACGAGCGTCGGGTAGTCGCCGCCCGACGACGACGAGACCCACTGCGCGCGGTAGCCCATCTTCGCGGCGGTGCCGAGAGCGAGCGCCGTGAAGCCGTTGACGGTCGCGAGGAAGTTCACGGTGCAGCCGGCGGCCTGCATCGCGCCGACCTGCGCCGTGACGTCCTGGTTCGAGACCGAGTACGTCTGCGTGCTCGCGAGCTCGCCGAGCACGGTGGTCAGGCCCGCCGTGAAGTCCGTGCCGAAGTCGTCGTCCTGCCCGAGGACGCAGAACACCGCATCGTCGTACGTCTCCTGCGCGTGGTGCGCGAGGACCTTGCCCTCCGTCACGTAGTCGGCGTTGAACGCGAACGTCCACGGGTGCGCCTCGGGGTCGTCCCACGCGGGGCTGCCCGACGCGACGAACAGGTCGGGCACGCCGTTCTCGTTGAGGTAGTCGACGACCGAGCCGTGCGTGGGCGTGCCGAGGCCGTTGACGACCGCGAGCACCTGGTCCTCCTGCACGAGCTCGCGGACGACGGTCTGGGTCGTCGCCGGGTTGTAGGCGTCGTCCTTGACGACGTACTCGATGGTGCGGCCGTGGATGCCGCCCTGGTCGTTGAGGTAGTCGAAGTACGCGGAGGCGGCCGCGGAGATCGACGCGTACCCGGCGGCGGCGGGCCCGGTCAGCGGTGCGTGCGTGCCGATCGTCACGGTCTCCTCCGCGACGCCCGGGGAGGCCGCGGGCGTGCTGCAGGCGGTGAGCGGCACGACCGCGACGAGCGCGAGGGTGCCGGCGGTGCGGGCCAGGTGCGTGCGCGTGGGGCGCGTGCGGGTGCGGAGCTGCGACATCGTCGTCATCCCTCGGTCGGTGTGCGGACGGGTTCTCTGGGGGTGCTGGGGGTGGTCGGGAGGGCGGCGGGCGGGTCGTCCGTGGGCCGGGGCGCGGCTGCTCCCCGGAGGGAACGACGGGTGCGACGCCGGGCACGGGCCGCTGTCAGCGCGCCGGCGAGACCGCCCGGTGCGCCCGCGACGAGCACGATGAGCAGCAGCCCGAAGACGAGCGACGCGAGCGTCCCGTCGAGGCGCTGCACGACGGCGGCGGGCAGCGGCAGGGCGTCGGTCGCGGCGCCCACGAGCCAGGGCAGCAGCACGACGAGCACCGCGCCGAGCGCGGCACCGAGCAGGCTCCCGAGCCCGCCCACGACGACCGCGACGAGCAGCAGCAGCGACAGCGCGAGCGGGAACGCCCCGGGCGAGACGGACTGCGTGACGAACACGAGCACCGCGCCGCCGAGGCCGGCGGTCACCGCGCTGGCCGCGAACGCGAGGACCTTGACCCGCGCCGGCACGATCCCGGCGAGCGCCGCCGCGACCTCGTCGTCCCGCACCGCGCGCATCCGCAGCCCGGCGCGCCCGTCGCGCAGCAGCACGAGCCCGGTGACGGCGACCGCCGCGACGGCGAGCGCGACCCACGCCTGCCACTGCTCGAGCGCGATCAGGCTCCGGAGCGGACCGGGCACGCCGTCGAACGCCGTGCGCACGCCGCGGTCGCCCTGCAGCGCGGGCACGCTCGCGGCGACCGCCGGCACGGCGACGACGAGAGTGAGCGTGAGCCCGGCGAGGTACGGCCCGTGCAGCCGCGCCCCCGCGAGCCCGAGCAGGAGCCCGACGACGCCGGACACCACGACGGCCCCCGCGACACCCCCGAGGAACCGCGCGACGCCGTCGACGCCGGCCCCGGTCAGCGCGTTCACCGTGAGCGCGTACCCGTAGCCGCCCGCGGCCATCAGCGCGGCGTGCCCGAGCGAGAGCTGCCCGCTGAGCCCGACGAGCACCGTCAGCCCCGCCGTCGCGCACAGGTACGCGGCGACGAGGGCGAGCTGGTAGTTGCGGAACGGGTCGAGCAGGAACGTCGCCCCGATCGCCAGCACGAGCCCGCCCGCGGCGAGCAGGAGCGTCCGGCGCGCGCTCATGCGAGCCTCGCCTCGGCCTGGGCGAACAGCCCCGACGGTCGCACCAGCAGGACCACCACGAGCAGCGCGAGCACCGCGACGGGCGCGAGCGTCGAGCCGAGGTACCCGGTCACGACGCTCGTCACGACCCCGACCGTGAGCCCGCCGAGCAGGGCGCCGCCCGGCGAGTCGAGCCCGCCGACCACCGCGACGGTGAACGCCGAGACGAACAGCATGTCCGCCGCGTGCGGGTTGAGCCCGAGCTCGTTCGGCACCGCGAGCAGCGCGGCGAGCGACGCGGCGGCCGCAGCGAGCACCCACCCGAGCGTCCGCATCCGCGCGACCCGCACCCCGAGCAGCCGGGACACCTCGGGCTCGAACGCCGCCGCGCGCAGCTGCAGCCCGAGCGACGTCCGCACGAACAGCAGCCGCAGCGCGCCGAGCAGCCCGAGCGCGACCACGACGACGAACAGGTCGTAGGGCGAGAGCAGCGGCACCCCGCCGACCTGCACGGGCCGGTCGCTGAACGGCGGCGGCACGGGCTCGTGCTCCTGCCCGAACACGATGCCGAGCAGCGACTGCAGCACGACGACGAGCCCGATCGCGAGGATCACGCCCGAGAGCGGCGAGCGCGGCGACGCGAACCGCAGCACCCCGCGCTCGACGACGAGGCCGAGCAGGCCGCCCGCGACGACGGTGGCGACGAGCCCCCACCACCAGCTCCCGGTCACCCCGATCACGGCGACCCCGACGTAGACGCCGACGACGGCCATCGCGCCCGCCGCGAAGTTGACGATGCGCGTCGCCCGCCAGATCAGCACGAGCGAGAGGGCGAACAGCGCGAGCACCGTGCCGCGGGCGACCCCGGTGCCGAGCAGGAACACGAGCCGGTCCATCAGAACCCCAGGTAGGCGTGTCGGAGGGTCTCGTCGCCCGCGAGCTCGACCGCGGGGCGGTCGGCGACGACCTCGCCGAGCCCGAGGACGACGCCGCGGTCGGCCACGGACAGCGCGCCCGCGACGTTCTGCTCGGCGAGCAGGACGGTGAGGCCGGTGCGGTCGCACAGCTCGCGCAGCACGCGCATGATCTGCGCGACGACGAGCGGCGCCAGGCCGAGCGACGGCTCGTCGAGCAGCAGCACGCGGGGGCGGGCGACGAGCGCGCGGGCGATCGCGAGCATCTGGCGCTCGCCGCCCGAGAGCTGGTGGCCGAGGCTCGTGCGGCGCCGCGCGAGCGGCTCGAACAGCTCCTCCATCTCGGCGAGCGCGGCGCGCAGGTCCGCGGGGTCACGCCGCCACAGCCCGCCGAGGCGCAGGTTCTCCTCGACGGTGAGCTCGGTGATGACGCCGCGCCCCTCGGGCACCTGCGCGAGCCCGGCGCGCACGCGGTCCTCGACGCCGACGCCGGCGAGGTCGCGCCCGTGCAGGTGCACCGTGCCCGCGGTCGGGGTGAGCAGCCCGGACACGGTCCGCAGGAGCGTCGTCTTGCCGGCGCCGTTGCCGCCGACGAGCGCGACCACGGCGCCCTCGTCGACCTCGAACGAGACCCCGTGCAGCACGGGCGCCCCGCCGTGCCCGACGACGACCCCCCGCAGGGCCAGCGCCGCGGTCACCGGGTCACCTCGATCCCGAGGTACGCCGCCGTCACTGCCGGGTCGCGGCGCACGGCGTCGGGGAGCCCGTCGGCGATGACCCGGCCGAAGTCGAGCACCACGACCCGGTCGCACACCCCCATGACGAAGTCGACGTGGTGCTCGACGAGCAGCACCGCGCAGCCGCGCGAGGCGACCCGGCGGACGGTCGCGTCGAGCTCGGCGATGTCGGCGGCACCGAGCCCGCCCGCGGGCTCGTCGAGCAGCAGCAGCCGGGGTTCGGCGACGAGGGCGCGGGCGAGCGCGACCCGCTTCTGCTCGGGGTAGGGCAGCGCGCCGACGGGGAGCGCGGCGCGGTCGGCGAGGTCGAGGTCGGCGAGCGCGCGCCGGGCGCGGTCGGCGGTGCTGCTGCCGGGTGCGCCGCCGGGGGTGGCGAGCGCCCCGACCTCGACGTTCTCGAGCACGCTCAGCCCCGGGAACAGCCCGAGCCCCTGGAGCGTCCGGGCCACGCCGGCGGGCGCGAGGCCCGACGCGCTGCGCGCGGCCGGGCGCCCGGCGACCGTGATCGTCCCCGCGGCGGGCCGCACGAGCCCGCACACCGCGTTGAACACGGTCGTCTTGCCGGCGCCGTTGGGTCCGATGAGCCCGACGACCTGGCCGTCCGCGACGTCGAGGTCGACGTCGGTGAGGGCGGCGAGCCCGCCGAAGCGCACGGTGAGGCCGCGCACCTGCAGTCGCATCGCACCCGCGTGGGCGGGCGTCTCCAGTCCGGGCATCGGCACTCCGTCGTGTCGGCGTGGCCCGACTGTACAACGGAAACCGACTAGACGGTATGTCCGATACGCAATGCTTTTTCAGGGCCTGCTTGGCCCGCGGTGCACAAGGGACGCGTCCGCTGTGCACGGCGACCTCCGGTGGGAGAGCAGCGAGCGAGGCAGCGCTCAGTTCGAGGTGATCGGCGTCCACTCGCGGCTGTCGTGCCAACGGAGCCGCGCCTGACCCCACGGGTCCGGATGCCAGGCTGCGCCCGCTGCGATGTCGGCCGCGCGCTGCGCTTCTGCCGCGCGCTGCGCCTCCATCGCCATCTGCCTCGCCTGCAGCTCGACCTGCGCTCGCATGATGCGCGTCTGCTCTGCGAGCTCGCGAGCCGCGCGCTTGTTGTGCTTGCGCGACTGGTTGGTGTTCACGACGACCGCCGCGCCAGCCGTCTTCTTGATCAGTCCCACGAGCCGGACACTACCGAGTCTCCGCTGCGGCGAGCGGGTGAAGTGTGCATCCGACCCGGCCGCTCCGAGACCGCCGAGCAGAGATCCTCGGCCCGTCGGCTCAGGCGTGCGGGACGCCCGCGATCATCCCGCCGTCGACGACGAGCTCGGTGCCCGTCACGTAGGCGGACGCGTCACCGGCCAGGAACAGCACCGCACCGACCACGTCGTCGGGCACCGCGGGCCGCCCGAGCGGGATCCGCTGGAGCGTGACGTCGAGCCGCTCCGTCATCGGGGTCAGCACGAAGCCCGGGTGCACCGAGTTGACCCGGATGCCGTCCGCGCCGAGCTCGACCGCGAGCGACTTGGTCAGCCCGCGCACCCCGAACTTCGACGCGACGTACCCGTGCAGACCCGCGTCGCCGCGCATCCCCTCGACCGAGGAGATGTTGACGATCGAGCCACTCCCGGCCGCCTTCATGACCGGCACGACCGCACGCACGCCGAGGTACGTGCCCGTGAGGTTGACCGCGATGACCGCGTCCCACTTCTCGCGCCCGTACCGCTCGATGCGCCCGGCGTTCGCGATGCCGGCGTTGTTGACCAGGACGTCGACGCCGCCCAGGCCGACGGCGACCTCGACCGCGGCGGCCCAGTCGTCCTCGGACGTGACGTCGAGGTGCACGAACCGCGCGCGCTCCCCGAGCTCGTCGGCGAGCGCCGCGCCCTCGTCGTCGAGCAGGTCGCCGACCACGACGCTCGCCCCGCGCTCGTGCAGCGCGCGGACGTACGCGGCGCCGAGGCCGCGGGCTCCGCCGGAGACGAGGGCCACCCGTCCGTCGAGCTCGGTCATCGTCGTCTCCTCGGGATCGGTGGTCGGGTGGACGGGTGCCCGGCGGACGGTGCGGGCGGTGCGCTCGGTGGGACGCCGGTCCGGCGGGGCGGTCCGCGGCGGACCGGCCGGGCCACCGGTCAGGGCCGGGCCGGTCAGCTCCCCACGCGGACCACGAGCCGCCCCGTGGTGCCCCCGGCGGCGAGCCGCGACACCGCCTCGTCGGCCGACTCGAACGGCACCACGTCGCTGACCTGCGGCGTCACCGCTCCGCTCGCGGCGAGCACCGTCAGCTCCTCGTGCGCGGCCGCCACCAGGTCGGGCCGCACGCGTGCGTAGAGCCCCCAGTGCAGGCCGTGGACGGTGTAGTTCTTCACGAGCAGGTGGCCCGCGCGGACGTCCTGGATGGTCCCGCCCGCGAAGCCCACGACGACGATGCGGCCCTCGAACGCGACGCACCGCGTCGACGCCGCGAACGCGTCCCCGCCGACCGGGTCGTAGACGACGTCGGCGCCCGCGCCCCCGGTCTCGGCGCGGACCACCTCGGCGACGTCCTTCGCGGACCGGTCGACGACGACGTCCGCCCCGGCGGCGCGCGCCGCGTCGGCCTTCGCCGCGCTGCCGACGACCCCGATCACGCGGGCCCCCGCCGCGGCCCCGAGCTGGACGGCGGCGGTGCCGACCCCGCCCGCGGCGGCGTGCACGAGCAGCGTCTCGCCGGACCGCAGCCCGGCCCGGCGGTGCAGGCCGAACCAGCCGGTCTGGTAGGCGATCGTGAACGCGGCGGCCTGGACGTCGTCGAGCGCGTCCGGCGCCGCGAAGACCTCGGACGCGTCGAGCACCGCGAGCTCCGCGAGCACCCCGATGCGCGAGCCGGTCACGCGCTGCCCGACGGCCACGTGCGTGACCCCCGCGCCGACCGCGAGCACCTCGCCGCACAGCTCGATGCCCGGCACGAACGGCAGCGGCGGCCGCACCTGGTACTCCCCGCGGGCGAGCAGCACGTCGGGGAAGTTGACCGCGACGGCGCGCACCCGCACGAGCACCTGCCCGTCGCCCGGCACCGGGTCCGGCACGTCGACGAGCCGCAGGACGTCGGCCGGCTCGCCGTGGGCCGCGACGTGCCAGGCGCGCACGGCGGTCAGCCCTCGGTCGAGGCGGTCGCGGCCGCCGGTGCGGCGAGAGTGGACGCGAGCGGGAGCGCCGACGCGGACGACGCCGCGATCGACACCAGGAACAGGTCGGTGAGCTGCTGAGCGAGCACGGTCTTGTCCTCCGGACCCTCGGGCTTGTACCAGTGCGACAGGTAGTGCACGTCGGAGAAGAAGTGCGCCACGAGCACCGCGACCGGGATGTCGGTGCGGTAGAGCCCCTCGGCCTGACCGCGCTCGACGATGCCCGCGAACGTGTCGTGGTACGCCCGGCGTCGCCGCGTGACCTCCTGCTGCCGCGGCGCGGAGAGCATGTGGGCGCTGCGGAAGAACACGGTGCCCTCGAGCAGGAAGTCGACGGACGTCTCGATCACGTCGACGCACACCGCGCGCAGGGTCTCGGCCGTCGGCTCGCCGCGCGCCACGATCGTCGTGAGGCGCTCGGTCTGCAGCGACAGGAGCCGCTCGTAGATGCCGAACAGCAGGTCGTCCTTGGACTGGAAGTAGTGGTACAGCGCGCCCTTGGTGACGCCCGCGGCCTCGACGACCTGCTGCACGGAGGTGTTGGCGTAACCCTGGGACGCGAAGAGCTCGACCGCCGCCCGGGTCACGTCGTCCACGACGCTCGTCTGCTTCATGCCGACGTCCTCACCCCATCGGCGCCACAGAGGCGCCCCCGTCGACCACGAGCGTCTGCCCCGTCACCCAGGCGGCGTCGTCGGACAGCAGGAAGGCGGCAGGCCCCGCGACGTCCACGGGGTGGCCGAGCCGCCCGAGCGGGTAGCGCGCGCCGACCTCCGCCTCGCGGCCCTCGTAGAGCGCGGCACCCAGCTTCGTGCGGACGACGGCCGGTGCGACGGCGTTGACGCGGACCCGGGGCGCGAGCTCGACGGCGAGCTGCGCGGTGAGGTTCATCAGCGCGGCCTTCGAGACCCCGTAGAACGCGATGCCGGGGCTCGACGAGAGCCCGGCGACCGACGCGGTGCTGAGCACCGACGCTCCCCCGGCCGACCCCAGCCCGGCGGCGACGGCGTCGCGGGTCCACTCGAGGGCGGCGACGACGTTGACTGCGAGGATCTTGTGGATGGCGGCCGACTCGATCTCCAGCGCCGGGCCGTAGACCGGGTTGATGCCCGCGTTGTTGACGAGGTGGTCGATCCGGCCGAACCGCTCGACGGTCGCGGCGATCGTCGCGGCGCGGTGCTCGGGGTCGTCGGCCTTGCCCGCGACGCCG
This sequence comes from Cellulomonas sp. NS3, assembly GCF_024757985.1. Lineage (NCBI taxonomy): Bacteria > Bacillati > Actinomycetota > Actinomycetes > Micrococcales > Cellulomonadaceae > Cellulomonas > Cellulomonas sp. NS3. The sequence goes on from NZ_CP103289.1 coordinate 4,659,824, forward strand.
AGCGCCCGGTCGGCGCCGAGCGCGGCGACGGCCTCGTCGAGCGACTCCTGCTTGCGGCCGGTCACGACGACCGACGCGCCCTCGGCGACGAGCCGCTCGGCGATCGCCAGCCCGATCCCCCGGCTCGCGCCGGTGACCAGGGCGACCCTGCCCTCGAACCGCTGCATCGGTGACCTTCCGCTCGCCGTCGACTCAGACAGACCGACCAGCCGGTATGTCCGAGCCGAGAGTACACGACGGGCGGTCGCGTGGAAGGGACGCGACACCGGAGGAACCCCGCGCTCACCTCCACCCGGCGCTGCGTCGCTAGCGGCACGGGCACGACCGGCCCGGAGGCGCCCGCGGGTGGGAGCGGCTGGTACGAGGGATGACCGGACGGCCGGCGGCGTGCCACACCCGTCCACCGGGTCCGCACAGGACCCCTCCCGGTTCCCCCCGCCCGCCGACGTAGGGTGACGGCCGGGCGTGTGGTCGACGGCGCCCCTGGCACGGGGAGGCCGCGTGGGACGGACGAGCGCGCACGCGCGGGGACGCGCCGAGGAGGGTCCGTGCCGCCGCTGAGCACCTTCTTCCCCGCGGCACCCGAGCGCGGGCTGCCCGGCGACCCGGGGCTGTTCGGCCCCGGCTCGGCGGCGTGGCGCATCGGCCGCGAGCGCGTCCTGCTCGCCTCCGGCCCGGCCGCGCTGCTGCTCCAGGTCGCGCACCCGCTCGTCGCGGCGGGCGTCGCGGCGCACAGCGACTTCGCCGGCGACCCGCTGACCCGGTTGCGCGGCACGCTCGACGCCGTGCTCACGGTGACGTTCGGCGACAGCACGCAGGTGCGGGACGCCGCGCGCCACGTCGCCCGCCGGCACCGCGTCGTCCAGGGGACCCTGCCCGTTGCGACCGGTTCGCTGCCCGCGGGCACGCCGTACCGCGCCGCCGACCGCGACCTGGGGCTGTGGGTGTTCGCGACCCTCGTGTGGACGTCCGTCACCGTCACCGACGGGTTCGCCCGCCCGGTACCCGGCGCCGAGCGGGACGCGTACTACCGGGACATGCGCCGCGTCGCGCACCACTTCGGCGTCCCCGACGCCGTGCTCCCCGACGACTACGCCGCGCTCGAGCGGTACGTCGACGACCAGGTCGAGCACGTGCTCGCCGTCGGGCCGACCGCCGCCCGGCTCGCCGCGCAGATCCTGGCCCCCGACCCGCCGCTCGTCGCCGCCCCGGCACGCCCGCTCCCCGCCCTGCTGGCGGCCGGCGTGCTGCCCCCGGCCGTCCGCGACGCGTACGGGCTCCCGTGGCGGCAGCGTGAGCGCCTCACGTTCCGCGCCGCCCAGGTCGCGACGCGGCGTGCGCTGCCGCTGCTCCCCGCGCGGCCCCGGTACTGGCCGCACTACCTCGTCGCGACCGACCGCGTGCAGCCGGTCGACGACCGCACGTAGGGCGCGTCCCCGGGCGACGCGGCGCGGTCCCCGGCCGGACGACGGCCCCGGGCGCTCGCCGGCCGCCGCGTCTCACCGCGCCCTGCCCGCCGCGACGAGCCGCACGCCTCCCGATCGGGCACCGTCCGCCCGCACCAGCCGCACCGGTTGACCGCGACCGCGCCCCGGGGTTGTGATCGAGACCAGGCCGCGCCCGGTGCAGAGCCGCACCCGCGCGACCGCTCGTCGTGCCGTCGCCGCGCGCTGCGGGGAAGCAGCCCCCGCCCGTCCAGCCGCGCCCCCGGCCGACCGACCGGCTCCGCAGGAGCCCACGCGCGGCGGTCCGGCCGCCGCGCACACCACGGTGGACGGTGCGGCTGAAGGGTGCAGGCGATGGGGACGAGGGGACGGGCGCTCGTGGGCGCCGCAGGGACCGCGGCGGTGCTGGCGGTCGGGCTGACGACGGCGGGGTCGGTGACGGACCGCGGCTACCCCGGGCACGGCGAGCAGCGTGCGCGGAACGTGATCCTGATGGTCGGCGACGGTCTGAGCATCGCGGCGCGCGACGCGACCCGGCTCGCGACCGTCGGGCAGGACGGGCAGCTCGCGATGGACACGCTCCGGTACGCGGGGTGGACGTACACCGACTCGGCGGACCCCGAGGACGCGGTGACCGACTCCGCGGCGGCCGCGACGGCGTTCGCGACGGGCGTGCGGACGTACAACGGCGCGGTCTCGGTCGACCTCGACGGCAACCCCGTGACGACCCTGCTCGAGCGCGCGAAGGCCCTGCGCAAGGCGACCGGCCTGGTGACGACGTCGCAGGTCACCGACGCGACGCCCGCGGCGTTCGGGGCCCACGTGCCGAACCGCTCGGACCAGTCCGAGATCGCCCGGCAGTACGTCGAGGAGACCCGGCCCGACGTGATCCTCGGCGGCGGCGAGGACTGGTGGTACCCCGTGGGCGACGAGGGCGTGTTCGCGCCCGCGCCCGACGACCCGGCCGAGATCAGCAAGAGCACGATCGGCAACCTCGTCGAGCGCGCCCAGGACACCGGCTACACGTACGTGAGCTCGGCCGAGGAGCTCGCGGCCACGGACGCCGACCGCATCCTCGGGCTGTTCGCGAACGAGGAGATGTTCCAGCAGCGGCCCGAGGGCGAGGGCGACGTGTACGACCCGCTCGTGCCGCTGGTGGACATGACCGCCAAGGCGCTCGACGTGCTCGCGCAGGACCGGCACGGCTTCTTCCTCGTCGTCGAGGAGGAGGCGATCGACGAGTTCGCGCACCAGAACAACGCCGAGCGCACCATCCAGGCCGGGCAGGCGCTCGACGAGACGGTCGCGCTCGCGCAGGAGTTCGCGGCGCACCACCGCGGGACGCTCGTGCTCGTCGTCGGCGACCACGAGACCGGCGGGCTCGCGATCGAGAACGTCGACCCGGACGACGAGTCGGGCGACCCGGAGAACCCGAGCCCCGACGTCACGCAGAGCCTCGAGGACGGCCCGTTCACGATCGCGGGCAGCGACCTGCAGTTCACGGTCGACTGGACGACCGGCGGGCACACCGGTGCCGCGACGCCGCTCACCGCAGAGGGCCCCGGCGCGGAGCGGCTCGCCCGCGCGCAGCACGCGACCGACGCGCACGACGTGGTCGCGGACCTGATGCAGAGGCGGTGGTAGGTCCGCCCTCAGCGGCCCGGCCCGGCCCGGTCCGGCCCGGTCCGGTCGGTTCCGGCGCGGCCCAGCGCGAGCGGGGCCGGGCTGGGCCGGGCCGGGCCGCGCCAGGTCACGCCGTGACGTCAGCCCAGCACAGCCCGGTTCGAGCCGCCCGATCCCCAGCCGAGCACCACGCGGCCGATGACGACCACGTTCTGGACGTCCCCGGGCACCTCGGCCGTCCACGCCAGTCGACCGTCGGAGAGCGTGAACGCCTGCATGACGGGCGGCCCGCTCACGCGCTGGCCGACGACCGCGAGCACGCGGCCGTCGGTCACGAGGGTCGCCGTCGAGGACGTCGACAACAGCGACGCGGCCGCCGGGGCCTCGCTCGTCCAGCGCGTCGTCCCGTCGGCCGGGTCGAGCGCGACGGCCCCGAGGGCGCTCGCGACGTACAGCGTCCCGTCGAGCAGCGCCGCGTCGTCGACCCGCACGTCGGACCGTGACCAGCGCACGCGCGACGTGCGGGCGTCCCACGCGTCGACGCCGTCGCCCGAGCGGCCCGGGAGCAGCAGCAGGTCCGGGTCGGAACCGTCGTCGACCGAGAGCTGGAGCGGGAACCCGCCGGGCATCACCGTGCCGGTCCCGTCGTCCGCGAGCACCTCCGGTGCGTCGCCGCGGTACGCGTGGCGCAGGACGTGCCCCCGGACCGCGGTGAGCGCGCCGGTCCCGTCGCCGTCCGTGTCGGGCAGGTACGTCGCCTCAGGCGTCCCGTCGGGGGCGATCCGGACCCCGCCGTCGCCGGCGTGCACCAGCACGGCATCGCCGACCGGCGTGAGGAACGGCGTGCCGTCGCCGCCCACCTCCGTGTCGGACGCCGTGGCGGTCCCGGGCGGGGTGGTGTGCGTCCACGCCTGGTCCCCGGACCGGGCGTCGTGCGCGCGGACCTCGATGCTCGCGTCCGCCTCGACGCGGGCCGTCACCACGAGGTCCCCGAGCACGTGGAGCCCGGTGCCGACCTCCTCGGGCGCGCGGCGCACGACCTCGCCGTCGGACGCGTCGAGCACCACGAGCTCGACGCGGCTCGGCACCGGCGCCGGGTCGTACCCCTCGACCGCCTCGTCCTCCGGCGGCGGTGGCGCGGGGACGTACCCCGAGCCCACGAGGCACACGAGCAGCCGCTCGTCGGACAGGTGGCACGGCACCCGCGGGACGTACGGCGTCCCGGCCGCGACGGGGTCTGCCTCGCCGAGGCGGGAGGACCACGCCTGCTCGCCGGTCCGCGGGTCGAGCGCGACCGCCGACGGCACGCCGGCCTCGTCGAACCGGGCGCCGACGCCCCGACCGTCGGCGTCCTGCCGCGGGCCCCACAGCACGCGCAGCTGCTCGTCGTCGGGGCGCCACAGCACCCCGAGGTCCGGGGAGAGCGGCGCCACGACTCCCGGGACGTCCGCGAAGCGCGCGTAGGCCGCCCGCTCGCGCGCGTCGAGCACCGCCTGCGTCCCGGCGAGCCCGGCCGCCACGACCAGCGCGCCGGCGACGACCGTCCTGGGGCGCAGCCACGAGGGCCGCCCGGCGACGCGGCGGCCCGCGGCACCCGCGCGGCCGACGCCCTCGCTGCCGGCGTCGGGCGCAGACCCCGGCGGCTCGGTCGTCGCGTCCTCGACCAGCTCGACCTCGACGTGCGGCTCCCGGCTCACGGCTCCCCCTCCGGCGCGGCAGCCCGGCGCGTCGGTGCGCCGGCGGTCCCGCCCGCACAGGCTCTCACCTGCGACGGGACGCGCGGGAGGCCTTCCGGGGCCGGACCGCCCGACGCGCGTCGAGGGGCGGCCGCCGCGACGTGCGACGACCGCCCCTCGACGAGAGGGCTCACGGCAGGAGCGCGCTGCCCCCGATCCGCAGCGAGCCGGTCAGCCGGACGTCCGTCGACGACGACCCGACGAAGACCGGGATCGTGCCGCGCGGCGTCTGCCACCGGTCACGGTCGACGTCCCAGTACGACACCGACTCCGGGCTCAGCGTCACGGTGACCTGGCGCCGCTCCCCCGGCTGCAGGGTCACGGTCTCCCAGCCCGCGAGCACCTTCGGCGCGCTCTCGACCCGGCGGGTCGGCAGGTTGCCGACGTAGACCTGCACGGTCTCGGTGCCCGCGACGGTCCCGGTGTTGCGGACCGCGACGCGCACCCGCAGCTGCGCGCCGTCGCCGTTCTGGCCGCCGCCCGCGTTGATGCTCGTGCGCAGGTTGCGGTAGTCGAACGTCGTGTACGAGAGGCCGTGGCCGAACGGGTACTGCGGCTCGATCTCGAACTCCTCGTAGCCGCGGTAGCCCACGTAGATGCCCTCGGAGAACTGCTGGTCGAGCCCGTCGCCCGGGAACTGCTCGGGCGAGCTCGTCGGCGTGCTCTCCTCGTCCACCGGAAGGCTGATCGGCAGGCGGCCCGACGGGTTGACGTCGCCGAACAGGATGCCTGCGAGCGCGTTGCCCTGCTCCTGGCCGCCGAACCACGAGTGCACGATCGCCGGGACATTCCCCTCCCAGTCGGACGTCTGGATCGCCCCGCCCGTCGACGTGACGACGATCGTGCGCGGGTTGGCCGCGGCGACCTGGCGGATCAGCTCGACCTGGCCGTTGGGCAGGTCGAGGTCGGGCTTGTCGCCGCCTTCGCTCGAGTAGTCCCGCACGACGACGACCGCCGCCTGCGAGCTGCGGGCGAGCGCCGCCGCCTCGAGGGCCTGCGGTGCGACGACACCCTCGGGCGTCGTCCAGCCCAGCTGGAACACCGCACCCGCGTCGGTCCCGCCCGGGCCGTTGTTGACGAACTCGACCCGCAGGTCGCGTGCGACACCGGCCTCGAGCTCGACCGCAGCGGTCGTGGTCGTCGGCGTGGACTCCCCTGACGGCGTGGCGGTGAGCACCGGCTCGTCGTCGAGGTAGACCACCGCGCTACCCGTCGTGGTGACGGCGAGCTCGTACGTCCCGGTCGTCGGAGCCGTGAGCTGCCCCGTCCACCGGATCGATGCCCCCATGGAACGGTCCTGCACCGGGAAGTGCGGGGACTGGGCATTGAAGCCCTCGAACAGGAAGAACCCCGCGTTGATCGCCGCGTAGGGGTCGGTGCGATCCGCGATCGTGCCGGTGAAGTCGTCCGAGGAGAAGTACTCGGCGCGCAGACCCGCGCCGTCGCCGAGCGCCGAGGTCAGGAAGTCCGACGGGATCGGGTCCGGGCCGGGAATCAGCGCCGCGGACGTGACCGGGTCCGAGCCGGCGACGTGGCGGACCTGGACGCCCGCACCCACGCGGTCCTGGATGCCCTCGAGGGGGCTCACCGTGTAGGTCGGCTTCACGAGGGCGCTGCCGCCGCCCGCGACGACCGAGTCCGCGTCGGCGCCGATCACCGCGATGGAGCCGACCGAGTCCGTCAGCGGCAGCGCGCCGCCGTCGTTCTTCAGGAGCACCATCGCGCGCTCGGCGACGAGCCGGGCGAACCGCCCGTGCTCCGCCTCGGGCAGCGGCTCGATCACCGGCGGGTGGTCGAACAGCCCCAGCCCGAACATCGGCCGCAGGATGCGCAGCACCGCGTCGTCGATCCGCGACTCGGGGACCTGCCCGGAGCGCACCGCGTCGAGCAGCGGGCCGCAGAAGTAGCAGGTCCCGGGCCCGACGTCGGGCGTCGTGTTGCCCGGCATCTCCTGGTCGAGGCCCGCGTTCGCCGCCTGCACGGTGCTGTGCGTCGCGCCGTAGTCGCTCATGACCCAGCCCTGGAAGTCGAGCTGCTCCTTGAGGATCTGGTTCAGCAGCTCGTCGCTCTCGCACGCCCACACGCCGTTGACCTTGTTGAACGCGCACATCGCCGAGCCGGGGCGGCCCTGCTCGATGCCGATCGCGAACGGGCGCGTGTAGATCTCCTGGAGCGCGCGCTCCTCGACGACCGCGTTCCCGCCCGACAGGCGGTTCTCCTCCTGCGTGTAGACGTTGTAGTGCTTGATGTCGGCGACGACCGGGTGCTGCTGGATGCCGCGGATCACGCCGGCGGCCATCGTGCCGGACAGCAGCGGGTCCTCCCCGAGGGCCTCGAACGCCCGGCCGGCCTGCGCGACGCGGGCGATGTCGACCGCGGGCGAGAGCAGCACGTTGTGCCCGGTGCGGAACGCCTCGTCGCCCTCGACGTCGCCGTACTGCTGCGCGAGCTCCCGGTCCCACGTCGCCGCGAGCGCGATCGGCGCGGGGAGCTGGGTGGCCTCCTGGTCGTTGACGTCCGGGTTGGCGATCCGCACGCCGGCGGGGCCGTCCGCCATGGTGAGCGCCGGGATGCCGAGGCGCTCGATCGGGCCGTTGTAGAACCCGTAGTAGTTGTTGAGCTCGCCGTGCATCATGTTGACCTTCTCGTCCAAGGTCATCCGACGCAGCAGGTCACGGGCGCGCTCGGTGTCCTCCTCGGACTCGTCCCACCACCACGTCGTGGGGAACGACTGAGGCTGCAGCCTCTCGGCGGTCGCGGCCTCGCGATCGAGGTCGGGGGTGGCCGCGGACGCGGCGCCGGCGGAGACGACGAGGGCCGCCGCGGACAGGGTGACGACGACGCGCAGGCGCGCGGAACTGACTCGTGCAGGTGGCATGGACACACTCCCTCGGGTGCCGCCGCGGGAGCGTCGAGGCTCCGTTGCCCCGTTGCGTGGGACCCCGCGGCCCGGTCCAGTAGTTCACCCGTTCGGGTTAACGTCAAGGGACAACTCGGACACGTGACCGACTCCCGAGCACGGTCTCCGGGACGGCCGGCGCACCTCCACGGCGGTCACCGGGCCGCGGACGCGACGAGCGCCACCTCGTCCCCGTACGCGCGGGGCACGAGCCGGGTCGACGCCCGTGGCCCGAGGACGGGGTCAGCGGTCCAGGTGCGCCTCGAGCCGGTTCGCGGCGGCCCGGGCACCCCCGGCCGCGCGCAGCTCGCCGCCGAGCCGCGCGGCCGCCGCCCGGTGGCGCGGATCACCGAGCACCCGGCGGACGGCGTCCCGGACGGCGCCCGCTCGCGGCGTCCCCGTCCGCAGGTCGACCCCGGCGCCGTGCCACCCGACGCGGGCGGCGATCTCGGGCTTGTCGAGGTCGCCCCCGGCCACGACGAGCGGGACGTCGTGGCGCAGCGACTGGAGCACGCCGCCGTAGCCGCCGTTCGTCACCACGACCGACGTGCGCGGCAGCAGGTGCGGGTACGGGACCATCGGGGCGACGCGGGCGTTCGCCGGGAGCGGCCCCGGCAGCGGGTCCGTGCGGTGCCCGAGGCCCACGACCACGAGCACCTCCTCGTCGGCCAGCGCCTCCAGCGTCGGCAGGATCAGGTCGTGCGGGTCCACGTTCGCGGTCCCCTGCGTCACGTGCACCACGGGAGCGGTCGCGTCCACGACGTCCGCCCACCACGCCGGGAGCGCCGTCGGGCCCGGTGCGGTCCCGTCGTCCGTGAGGTCTCCGACGAACCGGACGTGCGCGGGCAGGTCGCTGCGCGGGTAGTCGAGGCCCGGGACCCCGGCCGCGACGACGAGCTCCCGGGAGAACCACATCGTCGCGAACGTCTCGCGGTCCGGCGCCAGGCCGGCCTCCCGGCGGGTCCGCTGGTACGCCCGCGTCAGCAGCGTGGTCCCCGCCCCCGAGGCGGCGCCCAGCACCGCGTCGCGCACGCGCCCCGGCACGCCGCGGGCCGGGGTCAGGCCGAGCCCGGTGGGCGGGATGCCGGGACCGGGCGGCCAGTACGCGATCGGGGACACCGTCGCCCACGGCTTCCCGAGGTGCTCGGCCGCGAACCGGGTGCAGAGGGCCATCGGGTCGCCCGCCAGCAGGTCCCACGGCTCGCGCGCGTGCTCCGCGACCAGGTCGGTGCACTGGGCGGGTGCGGTCCCCAGGAACAGGTCCTCGAGGTTCACGAGCACCTGGCGGAAGCCCTTGCGGTCCCGCATGCGGGGGAACGTCGCCGCCAGGTTGCGCTCGTCGAGGTCCGGCGGCGCGGCCCAGGGGACGACCCGCGCACCGACCTCGGCGAAGGTGCCGGTGTACGACCGGCCGGTGTGCACGCGCACGTCGTGACCCCGCCGGACCAGCTCCGCGGCCACCGCGCGGACCGGGCGGGCGTGCCCCGCGAACGGCATTGCCGTCATCATGATCGACGCCACCGACCGAGCATCGCAGAGGACCACGGCACGGCGCCCCGTCACGCGCCGGAACGGCTCAGAGCCCGACCCGCGCCATCCCGGCCTGGTCGTACCGGGGGCTCGGCACCGCCTGGTCGACGCTCCGCCACCCCGCGTCCGACGACTGGCTCACGCTGACCGAGCGGCCCTCCCACCTGCGGATCCGTGGAGGCCGGTCGCCGCAGAGCGCGGTCGGCGCGAGCCTCGTCGCGCGCCGGGTCACCGCCCCGCGGGTCGGGTTCGAGGCGAGCGTCGACCACCGGCCCACCGCCTTCCAGCACGCCTCGGGCCTCACCGCGTACGACAACGCACGCACCTGGTACTTCCTGCACGTCACCGCCGACGACGACGGGCGGAACGTGCTGCGGCTCGCGGGGTGCGACCGGGGCGCGCTCACGCTGCACCCGGACGTCGTCGGGCTCGACGGCGACGGCCCGGTGCGCCTGGGCCTCGACCTCGACGGCGGGCGGCTGACGTTCCGGCACCACGGGCCCGGCGGACGAGCCGCCTGCCCGCGAGCGGGACCGGTGCCCCGGCGTCGTGACCCGACCAGGGGGCCCGTCAGTCCGCCGCGCCCTCGAGCACCCGCTTGAGCAGGTCCAGGTCCGCCCGCACCGCCGCGACGTCGCGTTCGAGGTCGGCGTCGGACATGCCCGGCGACCGGCGGACCGTGAGGACGACCTCGGTGCCGTCGCCGTCCGGCAGAGCTCGCAGCGGCACGTGCACGGTCTCGCCCGTGGGGGTCACGACGTCGTGGTCGAGCACGCCGAGCTCGTTGTGCGGCGTGAAGGTGATTCGCGCGCGCCCGCCGGGCGTCTCGACGAACCACCGGCCGTCCTCCTCGGTGACGCCGCCGCCCAGGCCGGGCGCCCACCGGGGCAGGTTCGCCGGGTCGACGACGAACGCGTAGACGTCGGGCACGGTCCGGTCGATGTGCACGCTGAGGTGCCGGGAGTCCGTCATGCGCCGATCGTGCACCGAGGCACCCACGCGCGCGAGGGTCCGGGCGGCCCCAGGTCCAGGTCGCCGTCATCGAAACGCTTCGCATGTCCCCGCCGGCGCGCTGACCAGGTACGAAGGAGCTCCGAGCGGCGCACCGGCGCGCCCGGTCACGAGTCGCGCGCGGGCTGTCCCCTCGCGCCGAGAGGAGACGACGTGCGCCCTGCACGTGCCACCGTCGCGCTGACGGCCCTGCTGGCCCTGGTGGGCACGGCCGCGCTGCTCCCCGGGTCGGCCGTCGCCGTCCCGGCTGCCGCTCCCCCGCCGGACCTGCAGACCACGACCCACACCGCCGGCCGGGTCACGCCCCGCGACGGCGCGCTCGCGTTCAGCTGGCCCGGCGTCTACCTCGAGGGCCGCTTCCGCGGCACCGGGGTGGGCATCGTGCTCGACGACCCGGCCGCCGACTACGACGTCGCGATCGACGGGCGCACCGTGCAGACGCTGCGGGCGCCGGTCGCCGGGACGCGCTGGGTCGAGGGGCTCGCGGACGGCACGCACACGGTGCGCGTCGTGAAGCGCAGCGAGAGCCCGTGGGCGACGAGCACGTTCGGCGGGTTCGTCGCCGCGCCCGGCGGCCAGGTCCTCACCGCACCGGCGGACCGCCCGCTGCAGCTCGAGCTCCTCGGCGACTCCTACACCGCCGGCTACGGCAACGAGTCGACGACCCGCGAGTGCACGGGCGACCAGGTCAACCGCACGACCAACGCCGACCTGAGCTTCGGGGCCCTCGCCGCACGCGAGCTCGGGGCCGACTACCAGCTCAACGCCTTCTCGGGGCGCGGGATGGTGCGCAACTACGGCGGCGGCGAGCCCGGCACGAGCTACCGCACGTACGCGGACCGCGCGCTGCTCGCCACGGCCGACGACGTGTGGGACCGGCCGGCGAGCTGGACCCCCGAGGTCGTCGTGGTCGGGCTGGGCATCAACGACTTCTCGACGCCCGTCGGCTCGGGCGAGCAGTGGACCACCGAGTCGCTGCGCACGGAGTGGGTGGCGGCGTACCACGGCTTCCTCGACAGGCTCCGCGCGGAGCACGGCCCGGACACGTTCCTCGTGGTCAGCGCGACCCCGTCGGGCGGCAGCGCGCAGGCCGAGCTCACCGAGCAGGTCGTCCGCGAGCGCAACGCACGCGGTGACGACCGGGTGGTCCGCTGGTTCTACGGCGCCCAGGGCCTCGACCTCCTCGGCTGCCACTGGCACCCGTCGCTCGCCGACCACCGGGTGATCGCGCAGGAGCTGACGGCGTTCCTCCGCGCGCTCCCGCTCGACGGCGGCCCGACCCCGACGCCGACGCCCACCGCGACCCCGACGCCGACCCCCACCCCGACCGCGACCGCGACCCCCACGCCGACCCCGACCCCCACCACGGCTCCCGCCGGGTGCGCGGCGACGCTCGCCGTCGGCTCGGCCTGGCCGGGCGGCTACCAGGCGTCGGTCCAGGTCACGGCCGGGCGGGCGCCGATCGGCCGGTGGCAGACGACGTTGACCCTGCCCTCCGGCGGCGCGGTCGCGACGTCGTGGTCCGGCGACCTCACGACGTCGGGCAACACGGTGACGGTGCGGAACGCGGCGTGGAACGGCGCGCTCGGGGCGGGCGCGTCGACGACCTACGGCTTCATCGGCTCCGGCGCGGCACCGACCGGTCCGGTGACGTGCGTGGCGGGCTGACGTCGACCCCGACGCCGAGGTACCGCACCCCCGTCAGCTCCTCGGCCGCCGACCACAACCGGCGGCCGAGGGCCGGGTCCGCGGCCTCGCGCCCGAGCCGGGCCTCGGCGACCCTGCCGCGCGTCTCCCCCCACCCCGCGGGACCGAAGAACTGCCCGCCGCGCACCCCCGGGGCGGTCGCGGCGTGCAGCTGCGGCAGCGCGCCCTGCTCGACCCGCTGCGTGGCGAGCAGGCCGACCGAGGAGATCAGCCTCCCGACCCGCGCCCGGTGCTCCCACGCACGCGGGGTCAGGTTGGTGCGGGTCAGCCCGGGGTGCGCGAGCACGCTGACAACCGGCGACCCCACGGCGCGCAACCGGCGGTCGAGCTCGACGCCGAACACGGTGGTCGCGAGCTTCGACCGCCCGTAGGCGCGGGCCGCGCGGTAGTCGCGCTCGTCCTGCAGGTCGTCGAGGTCGAGGTGCGCGGTCCGGTGCGTGATCGAGCTGAGGCTGACGACCCGCGCCCCGCGGCCCGCCGTCAGGGCGCCCAGCAGCAGACCGGTCAGCGCGAAGTGGCCCAGCATGTTGGTCGCGAGCTGCAGCTCGAGGCCGTCGACGGAGGTGCGCCGCGGCCCGAGCAGCACGACGCCGGCGTTGTTGACGAGGAGGTCGACACGCGGGTGGTCGGCGGTGAGCCCCGCGGCGAACGTGCGCACCGAGTCGAGCGACGCCAGGTCGAGCTCGCGGACCTCGACGTCCCCGGCGATCCCGCGCGCCACCTCGTGGCCCGCGGCCGTGCGGCGGACCGCCAGGACGACGTGCGCGCCGTGGCGGGCGAGCTCGGTCGCGGTGACGAGCCCGAGGCCCGAGGTGGCTCCGGTCACGACGGCGACGCGGCCGGTCTGGTCGGGGATGCGGTCGGCGGTCCACGCGGTCACAGGGTGCTCCAGGGGTGTCGTCGCGGGCGGGACCGCCGACGCTAGGAGCGGCGCGCGCAGGTTCCGTCGTCCCCGGTTCCCTAGGTCCAGCAGACCTCCCCGGTACGCGCGGCCGGGTCGCACACTGGGGGCATGAGCCACCCGTACGCCCGCGAGCTCGGCGACTTCCTGCGCGCCCGGCGCAACCGGCTGCACCCGCGCGACGTCGGGCTCGAGCCGGGCGGTCGCCGCAAGGTGACGGGGCTGCGGCGCGAGGAGCTCGCCCTGCTGGCCGGGCTGAGCACCGACTACTACCAGCGCATGGAGCAGGGCCGTGAGGTGCGCCCGTCCGACGACGTCCTCGACGCGCTCGCGGGCGCGCTCGTGCTGGACGACGAGGAGCGCCGGCACCTGTTCACCCTCGCCCGCGCCGCGCGACGGCCGGTGCCCGCGCGCGTCGACCACGGCCCCGAGCGGGTGCCGGACGGCACGCGACGGCTCCTGCGCGCCCTGGCCACCCCGGCGCTCGTCCTGGGCCGGCACCTCGACCTGCTCGACTGGAACCCGCAGGCGGAGGCGCTGCTCGGCGACCCGGCCGGGTACCCCGCCGACCGGCTCAACATGCTCCTGCTCGTGTTCGACGACTCACGCACCGGTGACCGCACGTGCGCGGACTGGGAGCGGCAGGCGCTCGACTACATCGGCATGATGCGCGCCGCCGTGGCGACGGACCCGACCCACCCGCGTGCGACCGCCGTCGTCGGGGAGCTCACGATCCGCAGCGCCGAGTTCCGGCGCCTGTGGGCCCGGCACGACGTGCGGGAGTCCGTCAGCGGGACGAAGACGTTCCGGCTCCCCGAGGTCGGTGACGTCGTCCTGCACTGGGACACGTACCCGTTGCCGGGCAGCCCCGGACCCGTCCTGCTCGTCTTCACCGCGGAGCCCGGCAGCGCGGACGCGGACCGCCTCGACCTGCTGGCGTCGCTGCACGCGACCCGCTCGGCCCGCGGGGACGCGCACCGCGCCTAGCGGCCTGGCCGGCGGGGCGTCGGCGTCGGCGTCGGGCAGGGACCCGGCGGCACCTCCGTCAGGTTGCCGACGGGCTCTGCGTCGCACGGAAGAACGGCACCGCCCGGGGCACGTAGACCTCCCCGCGCGCGGTGCGCGTCAGGCCGAGGACGGTGACCACGAGGTGCGCGACGCTGAGCACGGGGATCGCCAGGAGGAGGAAGAGCGGCCACGGCACCGTGCCGGGGTCGGGTGTCTCGGGCTGGGTCGCGACACCCAGGACGATCGTCAGCGCGACGCTCAGCACGACGCCGAGCGCGTACGTGAGCCCCCAGTTCGCGGCCCCACGCGCGTTCTCCGCCGCGAGCGCCGACCGCTTGCGCTGCCCGGGGTAGGCCGCCGCCATCGCGATGCCGGCGATCACGGCGCTGACGAAGGGGACGGGCAGCCAGGCGAGCAGGCCCAGCAGGTAGGACGTCCGCCCGGTCGCCGTCGGGTCCCCCTGGCCGGGTGCGTGGCCGGCGCCACCGTGGCCGGGTGCGTAGCCGGCGCCGCCGGGGCCGGGTGCACCGGGGTACGCGCCCGTCGGGCCCGGCGCGACGATGCCCGCGTCCTGCATCGCGAGGTCGGCCTCCTCCGGGGAGAAGCCCTGCCGCAGCAGGTCGTCGCGGAGCTTCTGCGCCTCACGGCTGGGCGGACGGGACGGGGAGGCTGCCTCATCGGTCACGCCGCGGAGCCTAGCCACCCCGGACGGAGCCCCGCGACGGCAGCCCTTGACCTTGACGCAGGGTCAACCCCCGACGCTGGTCGCAGAGGGTCCCCGCCGGGGACCACGAGCACGTCGAGACGGAGCGGAGGATGGCGATGCCCATCGAACGCCAGCGGTTGGTCCACGCGGTCGAGCGGACGGACGCGGAGGGCGGAGGGCGGCTGACGACCACCCGGGCCGTCGACGGTCCGGCGATCCGGGTGCGCGGCCTGCACAAGTCGTACGGCGACCTCGAGGTGCTGCGCGGCGTCGACCTCGAGGTCGCGCGCGGCAGCATCGTCGCCCTGCTGGGATCGAACGGGGCCGGCAAGACGACCCTCGTGCGGATCCTCGCGACGCTCCTGCGCGCCGACGCGGGGACGGCCACGGTGCACGGGTCCGACGTCGCGACGCAGGCGGCGCACGTGCGGGAGTCGTTCAGCCTGACCGGCCAGTTCGCGGCCGTCGACGGGATCCTCAGCGGGCGCGAGAACCTCGTGCTCGTCGCGCGGCTGCGGCACCTGGCCGAGCCGGGGGCCGTCGCGGACTCGCTCCTCGCGCAGTTCGGCCTCACCGAGGCGGGCGCCCGGCGGGTGTCCACCTACTCCGGGGGCATGCGCCGGCGCCTGGACATCGCGATGAGCCTCATCGGCGACCCGCCGGTGATCTTCCTCGACGAGCCGACGACGGGACTCGACCCCGAGGCGCGCGTCGAGGTCTGGCAGTCGGTCCGCCGGCTGGCCGAGGGCGGCACCACGGTGCTGCTCACGACGCAGTACCTCGAGGAGGCCGAGCAGCTCGCCGACCGCATCGCGATCCTGCACGAGGGCCGGATCATCGCGGACGGCACCCTCGCCGAGCTCAAGCGGCTCCTGCCGCCGGCCCGCGTCGAGTACGTCGAGAAGCAGCCGACGCTCGAGGAGGTCTTCCTCGCGGTCGTCGGGAACGGCGCCGCGCACGGCGGCACCACGCGCCCCGGCTCTGCGCCCGACGGCGCCCCGCACACCACCGGCACGACCGACACGACCCCCCGGAGCTGACGATGACCACCACCCACGCCCTGGCCGACACCGCCGTCCTCACCGGACGCACGCTGCGGCACGTCACGCGCAGCGTCGACACGATCGTCACGACGGCGGTCACGCCGATCGCGATGCTGCTGCTGTTCGTCTACGTGCTCGGCGGGGCGATCGACACCGGCTCCGGCTCGTACGTCACGTACCTGCTCCCGGGCATCCTGCTCGTCACGATCGCGTCGGGCGTCGCGTACACCGCGTTCCGGCTGTTCTCCGACCTGGAGAGCGGGATGTTCGAGCGGTTCCAGTCCATGCCCATCGCCCGGTCCGGCGCCCTGTGGGCGCACGTCCTGACGTCGCTCGTCGCGAACCTGATCTCGCTCGTCCTCGTCGTCGCCGTCGCGGTGCTCATCGGGTTCCGCTCGGGAGCGGGGGTCCTCGCGTGGCTCGCGGTGCTCGGCATCCTGCTCGTGCTCACGCTCGCCCTCACGTGGGTCGCCGTGATCGCCGGCCTCACCGCGTCGTCGGTCGAGGGCGCGAGCGCGTTCTCCTACCCGCTGATCTTCCTGCCGTTCGTCAGCTCGGCGTTCGTGCCGACCGCGTCGATGCCCGGTCCGGTGCGGTGGTTCGCGGAGAACCAGCCCGTGACGTCGATCGTCGACACCATCCGCGCCCTGCTCGCGCAGCAGCCGGTCGGGACGGAGATCTGGGTCGCGCTCGGGTGGTGCGTCGGGATCCTCGTGGTCGCGTACGTCGGCGCCATGGCGGTCTACCGCCGGAAGACCGCCTGAGGGAGCCTGGGACCCGTGCTCACGATCAGCCAGCTCGCGGCGTACGCCGGGGTCACCGTCCGGGCGGTGCGCCACTACCACCAGATCGGGCTGCTCCCCGAGCCCGGGCGGGACAGGTCCGGCTACCGGACGTACGACGCGGCCGCCGTCGTCCGGCTCATCCGGATCCACACCCTGGCGGACTCGGGCGTGCCCCTGGCCCGGGTGCGGGAGCTGCTCGACGCGGGGCCGGACGAGTTCGCGGCGGGGGTCCGGGCGATCGACCGGGGGCTGCAGGCCGAGGTCCGGCGGGTGCAGGCGACCCGGCGGCGGCTCGCGAGGCTCGCCGCCGGGGACCACCTCGCGCTGCCGCAGTGCGTCGTCGACTACCTGGACCGGGTGCGTGCCCTCGGCGTCGACGAGGCGTACATCGAGATGGAGCGCGACAGCTGGATCATGGTCGCCGCGCAGGTGCCCGACCAGATCGACGCGATCATCGCCCAGAAGCACACGGAGCTCGACGACCCCGACATGGTGCGGTTCTACCAGCTGATCGGGGGTGCACTGGACTGGTCCGCGGACGACCCGCGCGTCGTCGAGGTCGCGGACGTCCTCGAGCGCCTGATGATCCGCGCCGTCGCGGCGGGCAACGTCGGGACCGACGAGTTCGACGACCAGTTCGTCGACCTGCTCGACACGACCATGCTCGCGGCCGCGCCGGCCGCCCGGCGGCTCGTCGAGATCCTGCGCGAGCGCGGCTGGAGCGGCTGGACCCGGATCGAGCGGGTGCCCGCCGACCGGCTCCCCGCGCCCTCGACCGTCCCCGCGGGGCCGCCCGAGGTGTGCTGACCGGCTGACCTACGCGCGGTCCCCGGAGCCGCGCCGCGCGTGCTCCACCGTCTCCGTCCAGCTCACGAGGTACGGCAGGCGGCGGTGCCGTGCTCAGCTCTCCGTCCCCGAGGTCGCCGACCCGACCAGCCGCTCGACCGGCACGGTGTCCGTGCGGTGCGCCAGCGGGAACGGGTGCGCGCGGTGGTGCTCGAGCAGGAGGAGGACGAGCCCGTCCTCGTCGGGCACCTCGGCGTACGGCCGGACCGAGCCGCGCTCGTGCCGGCTCACCTGCCACGACCCGTCGGGTCGGCGCTCGGCGGCGAAGTCCGGGTCGGACCCCCACGCCACGCGGCCCTCGTCGGCGCGGACCCGCCCCGGACTCCGCCGTCACGCCCGCGGCGTCGACGACCCTGTGACCCACGACGGCTCGCTGCCGTCGTGGGCGCGCGGGGGCAGCTCGCCGTCCGACGGCGGGCCGAAGCGCATCGGGGAGCCGATGACCGCCGCGCCCGCGAGCAGCGCGAGCACCGTCCCGGCAGCGCACACCCGCACGAGGACGGCCGGGGTCCTCGCCCCGAGCCGGCGCCGCGCGCGCGCCAGCACGCCCAGCCCGGCCAGGCCGCCGGCGGTGTTGACGACCAGGTCCGTCGCGTCGGCGCTCCCGACGGCCAGCGCGTACTGCGCGACCTCCAGCCCCACGCTCGTCGCGGCGACGACGCCCGCGACCTGCCACCACCGCCACGCCGGCGCGAGCAGCCCGAGGTAGACGCCGAGGGGCAGGAAGATCAGCGCGTTGAGCACGACCTCGGGGAGCTCGCTCGGGCCGGCGTCGGCCGTGGCGACGAACGGGACGAGCTTGAGCACGCGCACGGCGTCGTCCCCGACCCACGGGACCTCGAGCTTCCACAGCACCGTCCAGCCGAGCAGCACGAGGTAGACGAGGAACAGCGCGACCAGCGCGACGTGCGCCGGCCGGGGCGGTGCGGCCGTGCCGTCGTGGCCGGCCTGCGAGGTCGTGGTCGTCATGGGGTCGCGGTCGTCATGGGGTGGTGGGCGTCCGTTCGTCGTGGGTGGTCCGGTGGGAGCACCAGCCGACCCGGTCGCGCGTTGCCCGGGCGTTCGCGGATCTGCATACGCCCGCGATACCCGGCCGCTCGTAGCATCGAGAGGTGCGTGTGCTGATCGTCGAGGACGAGCCCTACCTGGCCGAGGCGGTGCGCGACGGCCTGCGCCTCGAGGCGATCGCGGCGGACGTCGCCGGCGACGGCGACACCGCGCTGCACCTGCTGAGCGTCAGCTCCTACGACGTCCTCGTCCTCGACCGCGACATCCCCGGGCCGTCCGGCGACGAGGTCGCCGCGCACGTCGTCGCCTCCGGGAGCGGCCTGCCGATCCTCATGCTCACCGCCGCCGACCGGCTCGACGACAAGGCGTCCGGCTTCGAGCTCGGCGCAGACGACTACCTCACCAAGCCGTTCGAGCTGCGCGAGCTCGTGCTCCGGCTCCGCGCGCTCGACCGCCGGCGCGCGCACCACCGACCGCCCGTGCGCGAGCTCGCCGGCCTGCGCGTCGACCCGTTCCGCCGCGAGGTCTACCGCGACGGCCGCTACGTCGCCCTGACCCGCAAGCAGTTCGCCGTGCTCGACGTCCTCGTCGCGGCCGAGGGTGGCGTGATCAGTGCCGAGGAGCTCCTCGAGCGGGCCTGGGACGAGAACGCCGACCCGTTCACCAACGCCGTGCGCATCACCGTCTCGGCGCTGCGCAAGCGGCTGGGCGAGCCGTGGCTCATCGCGACCGTGCCCGGGGTCGGGTACCGGATCGACGACTCCCCCGCCGTGCCCCCACCGCCCCGGACCGGTCGGCACGATGGATAGGGCGCCGGGCCTGAGCGTCCGCCTCCAGCTCACCCTGAGCTACGCCGGCTTCCTCGTGCTCGCGGGGGCCGTGCTGCTGACGCTGGTCTGGCTGTTCCTCCGGGTGCCCACGTTCCGGGCGCTCGGCGGCTTCGCACCCTCGCACCCCATGCTGCTGCGCGAGTTCCTGCCGGCCGCCGCCGTCGTGCTCGCGTTCCTGCTGCTGCTCGGGCTCGTGGGCGGGTGGCTGCTCGCCGGCCGGATGCTCGCCCCGCTGGCCCGCATCACCGCCGCGACCCGCCTCGCCGCGACCGGCTCGCTGTCCCACCGGATCGCGCTCGAGGGACGGGCCGACGAGCTCCGCGAGCTCGCCGACGCGTTCGACGCGATGCTCGAGCAGGTCGAGGCGCGGGTCGCCGAGCAGCGGCGGTTCGCCGCCAACGCCTCCCACGAGCTGCGCACCCCGCTCGCGATCTCGAAGACGCTCCTCGAGGTGGCCCGCGACGACCCCGGCGCCGACACCGCCGAGCTCCTGGAGCGGCTCCGGGCCGTCAACGCGCGCGCGATCGACCTCACCGAGGCGCTGCTCCTGCTCAGCCGGGCCGACCAGCGGTCGTTCGCCCGCGAGCGCGTCGACCTCTCCCTGCTGGCGGAGCAGGCCGCCGAGACGCTCCTGCCGCTCGCGGAGGAGCGCGGGACGACGCTCGAGACGACCGGTGACGTCGCGCCCACCGTCGGGTCCCCGCCGCTCCTGCTGCAGCTCGTGACGAACCTCGTCCACAACGCGATCGTCCACAACCTCCCGCGGGGCGGCACCGTCGCCGTCCGCACCGCCGCGCGCCCGGGGTGGACCACGCTCACGGTCGAGAGCACCGGGGAGCGGCTCGCCCCCGAGCTCGTCGCGACGCTCGCCGAACCGTTCCGGAGGGGCACCGGGCGCGTCCGCGCCGACGACGCGGGCGTCGGGCTGGGGCTGGCGATCGTGGCGAGCATCGCCCGCGCGCACGGCGGCGGCCTCACGCTCACGCCGCGCGCTGCGGGCGGGCTGCGCGTCGCGGTGCGCCTGCCCACGGCTCCCGCGTCCGGCTGACCGTCACGGGGTCGGGGTCGGGAGGGCGACCGGCGGCGCGAGCGTCGGCAGCGTCACGTCGAGGCAGGACATCGCGACTGGGTCACCGCCCGCGAGCGCCGTGACCCGCGCCGCCGCCTCCGAGAGCCGCTCCTCGGGGAGGCGGCCGGTGCGCACGGCGTCGACGAGCGCGTCGCGCATCCGCACGGCGTGGCGCCCGTCGGTCGTGAGCACGGCGTCCGCCCCGGCGCCGACGGCCTCGACGGCGGCCGCCGGGAAGTCCCACCGCAGGTTGACCGCGCCCATGCCCACGGAGTCGGTGATCGCGACGCCCTCGAACCCCATGTCGCGCAACAAGGCGTACGCGCGCGGGCTCACGGACGCCGGCCGGTCGGGGTCGAGCGCCGCGTACTGCAGGTGGTTGAGCATGATCACCGGAGCGCCCGCGTCGATCGCGCGCTGGAACGGCAGCAGGTCGGTCGCCGCGAGCTCGTCGACGGTCGCGGTCACGAGCGAGGACCGCGCGTGCGAGTCGACGGTCGAGCGTCCGTGCCCGGGGAAGTGCTTCATGGTGGGCGTGACCCCGGCGTCGGCGAGCCCTGCGGCGTACGCGAGCCCGTAGTCGGCGGCGGTGGCCGGGTCCGCGCTGAACGAGCGGTCACCGATGACTCCCCCGGCCGGCCCGTCGTCGAGGTCGAGCACGGGCGCGAGGTCGAGGTCGACGCCCACGCCCGCGAGCGCCGTGCCCGTCTCCGCCGCGCGCTCCCGCACGGCCTCGGGAGCGTCGCGCTGGGCCATGCGCCGCGGGGACGGTCCCGCGCCGACGACGTCCCGCATGAGCGCGACGCGGCCCGACTCCTCGTCGGTCGAGACGAGCAGCGGGCGGCCCGCGGCGGCGCGCAGCCCGGCCGACAGCGCCGCCACCTGGGTCGCAGTGCGGACGTTGCTCTCGGACAGGAAGACGCCGCCGACGCCGAGGCCGACGACCTCCTGCGCGAGCGGGTCGGTGGCGGAGCGGACGCCGGGCAGGCCGACGACGAGCGTCGCCGCGGCCCGCTGCTCGAGCGGCGCGGGGGTGCACGTGGGGGTGGGGGTCGGCGTCGAGGTCGGCGTGCGCGTGGGCGCGGCCGCCGCGAGATCAGGCGTCGGGCTGGCCGCGACGGGCTCGTCGGCCCGGTCGGCGAGCGCGGCCGTGCCCACGGAGCCGGCACCGAGGCAGACGACCGCGAGGGACGCGAGCGCCACGGCCCGCAGGCGCCCGGCCCACCGCGAGGGACGCGCGTGCCGCGGGGCGGCGTTGCCCGGGACCGGGACCGGGGCCGGCCCGGCGGGCGGTGGGGGTGGCGTCACCGGGGCAGGCTATGTCGGGGTCCGGCGGCCGGCCTCCCGAGCGGGGCACGGTCACCTGGGCGAGGAGCGGCACCACCCGATCGTGCGGGGGCGTCGGCGTGCGCCGGCTCGTCGCCGGGCGGCGAGGTGCCGGGTCACACGCTCAGGAGCTCGTCCACGACCCCGGGCCACCACCAGCCGTCCGCGAGCGCCTGCGGGTCCGCGCGGCGCATGGTCGCGCGCTGGTCGGCGACGAACGCCTCGTCGTCGTGGCGGCTCACCAGCCCGCCGTCCACCGCGTCCACCCGGTCCTGGACCGCGTCGGCGCACAGGAGGAACCGGAGCGCCGTCGGGCAGCCCGAGCTCGCGCAGCACGGGGCTCGCCACCGGGGGCAGCCCCGACGCGCTCGCCCCCGGGTCGGGGTAGGTCGTGAGCCGCGCCCCGGGCCACTGCTGCCGGTGCCGAAGCGTTTCGTCTGTTGCCGCCCACCACCGCGCGACCGGATGGTGCTCCTACGTTCGCTCAGCCCTGTCCCGGAGGGGGACCATGTCACGCCTCTCACCTTTCCGCCGCGTCGCCGCGGCCGTCAGCACCCTCGCGATCGGCACCGCGATGGTGGTCGGGTCTGCCGTCCTGGCCGGGCCCGCCGCGGCCCACGGAGCCGTCTCCGACCCGCCCACGCGCATCTACGGCTGCTGGGACCGCTGGAAGTCGAACCACGCGGACCCGGCCATGCAGACGCAGGACCCCGCCTGCTGGGACGCCTGGCAGGCGAACCCGAACGCCATGTGGAACTGGAACGGCATCTTCCGTGAGGGCGTCGCCGGCCGGCACGAGCAGGTGATCCCCGACGGCAAGCTCTGCTCCGCGGGCAACCCGATCTACGCGGCGGCCGACACCCCGGGCGCCTGGCGCACGACCCCCAAGCCGTACGACTTCCGGCTCACCGTGACCGACCCGTCCAACCACGGCGCGGACTACCTGAAGATCTACGTCACCAAGCAGGGCTACGACGCCAAGACCGAGCCGCTGACGTGGGCCGACCTCGAGCTCGTCACGACCACGGGCCGGTACGGCACCACGAGCCCGTACGTCGCCGACGTGAGCATCCCGCGCGACCGCCGCGGACACCACGTCGTCTACACGATCTGGCAGGCCAGCCACCTCGACCAGCCGTACTACCAGTGCAGCGACGTGACCTTCGGGGGCGACGGCAGCACCCCGACGCCCACGCCGACCGTGACGCCGACGCCCACGCCCACCGTGACGCCGACGCCCACCCCGACCGCGACGCCGACGCCGACCGTCACCCCGACGTCGACGCCGACGCCCACCGCGGGCACGGGCGGCTGCACCGCCGCGTACACCAAGCGCGGCGAGTGGACCGGCGGGTTCAGCAGCGAGGTCCGCGTCACGGCCGGTGCCGCGGCGATCCGCGGCTGGCAGGTGGCTCTGACGTGGCCCGACGGCCAGCGCGTCACCAACGTGTGGAGCGCGAGCGGCTCGACCACCGGGTCCACCACGACGGTGCGGAACGAGAGCTACAACGGCAGCCTTGCTGCGGGCGCCGGCACGAGCTTCGGCTTCAACGGCTCGTGGACGGGCAGCAACGGCAACCCGTCCGTCACCTGCACCGCGCTCTGACCTCCTGGCCGACAGCGCACGACGCACGACGAGGGCCGCACGTCTCCGGACGTGCGGCCCTCGCGTGCTTCCCGCGGCCGACGCCCTTGACAGACTTTCTTGTCAAGAGCACGGTGGGACCGTGCAGGACATCGAGGTCATCGAGAGCCCGGAGGCGGCCGCCGCCGCGCTGGACCCCGTCCGCGCCCGGCTGCTCGGCGAGCTGGCGGTCCCGGCGTCCGCCGCCGGGCTCGCCGCACGGGTCGGCATCACGCGCCAGAAGGTCCACTACCACCTCACGGCGCTCGAGGCGCACGGCCTCGTCGAGCTCGCCGAGGAGCGCCGGCACGGCGGGATCACCGAGCGCGTGCTGCGGGCGTCGGCCGCGTCGTACGTCGTCTCGCCCGCGGCCGTCAGCGCGTCCGCGGCCGACCCGGACGCCAACGCCGACCACCTCTCGGCGGGCTACCTCGTCGCGCTCGCGGGCCGGCTCGTCCGCGAGGTCGGCGCCCTGGCGCGGCGCGCGGGTGCGACGGGCCGGCGCCTGCCGACGATGACGATCGACACCCGGATCGGCTTCCGGTCCGCCGCGGACCGTGCCGCCTTCGCGGACGAGCTCACCGCCGCGGTGCTCGACCTGGCCGCGCGGTACCACCACGACGACGGCCGCCCGCACCGGCTCGTCGTCGCCGCCCACCCCGTCCCCGAGGAGCGCCCATGAGCACGACCCCGGACGTCCCGTACCGCCTCGAGCTCAGCGTCGAGGTCCCCGGCACCCCCGAGCAGGTCTGGCAGGCGATCGCCACCGCGCGGGGGCTGAGCGCCTGGTACCTGCCGACCGAGCTCGAGGAGCGCGTCGGCGGCGCCGTGCGCTTCACGATCGGCGCCGCGATGGGCGCCGACGCGGAGGTCACCGGCTGGGAGCCGCCGCGCCGCCTCGCGTTCGACGAGGACTGGGCCGGCCTCATGGGCACGGACCCGGAGACGCTCAGCCCGCTGACGTGCGAGCTCGTCGTCGAGACGCGGTCGGGCGGCACGTGCGTCGTGCGCATCACGAGCAGCGGCTTCGGGACCGGGGCCGACTGGGAGCAGGAGTGGTGGGACGAGCTCGCCCCGGCCTGGCTGCCCTACCTCGACAACCTGCGGCTGTACCTGACGCACTTCCCCGGCCAGCAGGCCACACGGCTCGAGGCCACCGCCGAGCTCCCGGGGGACCCCGACACCGTCTGGTCGGCGGTGCGGGACGCGCTCGGGCCGGTCGCCGAGGGTGCGACGGTCGAGCTGCGCGGCACGAGCGGGACGGTCGCACGGGTCGGCGAGCGGCAGGCGCTGGTCCGGCTCACCGCGCCCGTGCCCGGGATGCTCACCGTCTTCGCGGACGGCCACGGCGACCACCCCACGACGGCGGGCGTGCGGGCGTACCTGTTCTCCGCCGACGCCGCGGAGTACGTGCGGCGCGAGGAACCCGCGTGGCGGGCCTGGCTCCAGAGCCTCGCCGTCCGCGCCTGAGGGCTCGGCCCGTGCCGCAGCCACCCACCCCACGACGAGAGGAACGACCGTGCTGACCCAGGTTGCGGAGGGCGTGCTCGTCCACGAGAGCGCGTTCGTGCAGAGCAACGCCGTCGTGGTCCGGGGCCGGGACGGTGCGCTGGTGGTGGACCCCGGGATCACGGTCGCCGAGCTCGACTGCCTCGCGGACGACCTCGAGCAGCGCGGCGACCCCGTCGTCGCGGGCTTCTCGACGCACCCCGACTGGGACCACGTGCTCTGGCACCCCCGGCTCGGACCGGCGCCACGCTGGGCCACGGCCCGCGGCGCGGACACCATGCGCGACCTCCTCGCCGACCCGGGCACCCTCGCGCGTGTCGCGGAGCACCTGCCGCCCGAGATCCACGGCCAGGTGCCGCTGGACCTGTTCGGGCTCCTCACCGGCCTGCCGGTCGGGGCGACGGAGCTGCCGTGGGACGGCCCGCGGGTCCGGGTCCTCGAGCACCGCGGGCACGCCGCAGGGCACGCGGCGCTGCTCGTCGAGGACCGCCGCGTGCTCGTGGCCGGCGACATGCTCTCCGACGTCTTCGTCCCGATGCTCGACGTCGAGGTCGCCGACCCCGTCGGGGACTACCTCGCGGGGCTGCGGCTGCTCGAGGACGTGGCCGGTGACGTCGACGTCGTCGTCCCCGGTCACGGGTCCGTCTGCCGGGGCGAGGAGGTGCGTGCCCGCATCGAGCTCGACCGCGCCTACGTCCTCGCGCTGCGCGACGGCCGTGACCCCGACGACCCGCGGATCGGCCCGTCGGCGCAGGCCGGGTGGGAGTGGGTCGTCGGCATCCACGAGTGGCAGGCCGAGCAGCTCGCCCGCCGGGACCTGCCCGGCTCGGGGTCAGGGCACGAGCCCGCGCCGGCCGGGAGCCGGTGACCGCATGGCCAGGCTGGTCTACCTCGCGGTCGCGTCGCTCGACGGGTACGTCGAGGACGCGTCGGGCGCGTTCGACTGGGCGGCGCCCGACGACGAGGTGCACGCGTTCGTCAACGACCTCGCGCGGCCCGTCGGCACCTACCTCTACGGGCGGCGCATGTACGAGACGATGGCGTACTGGGAGACCGCGAGCACCGGCGACGACGTGCCCGCGCCCGAGCGCGACTTCGCCCAGATCTGGCGAGCGGCGGACAAGGTCGTCCACTCGCGCACGCTGCCCGCGCCGACGACCGCCCGCACGCGGCTCGAGCGCCGGTTCGAGCCGGCCGACGTGCGGCGGCTCGTGGACTCGGCCGCGAGCGACGTCGCCGTCGGCGGCGCCGACCTCGCCGGTCAGGCCCTCGCCGCCGGGCTGGTCGACGAGTGCCAGCTCGTCCTCTGCCCGGTCGCGGTCGGTGCTGGGAAGCCGGTCTTCCCAGTGGGCGTCCGCGTCGGGCTCGAGCTCGTCGAGGAGCGCCGCTTCCGCGCCGGCGCCGTCTTCCTCCGGTACGCGGTGCCTCGGACCGGCCGGCCGGCGACCTGAGCGCGGTCACCGGCCGACCGGCTGCTCGCTCAGGCGCGCGCCACCGCCCGGGCCGGTCCCCGGGCGCCGCGACCGTCGGTCACCGCCCGGCCCGCAGGTGCCGGTCGAGGAAGCGGCACGTGTCCTCGAGCTCGAACCGGGGCGTGCCGAGGTGCCCGCCCGGGTTGGCGTGCAGCGTCTTCTCGGAGCTGCCGAACGCGTCGAACAGGTCCAGCGCCCGTTCGCGGGGGTTGCCCTCGTCGTCCCACTGCAGCAGGAGCAGCAGCGGGGCGGCGACCCGGCGCGCCTCCTCGCGCTGCGCCCGGGGCACGTAGCCGCCGGCGAACAGGCCGAGAGCCGCGATGCTCGGCTCGACGACCGCGAGCCGGATGCCGAGGGCGGCCCACCCGCAGTACCCCACCGGGCCGCCGACCTCGGGCAGCACGCGGAGGGCGTCGAGGGCCGCCCGCCAGTCGGGCACCGCGCCCACGACGAGCGGGCCGACGAGCGCCTCGAGGAGCTCGTCGACCGGCTGGCCGGCCCGGACAGCCCGGCTCAGGTCGGCGCGGGCCTGCTCGTCCGCGGGTGAGCGGGGCCGGTCGCCGCACCCGGCCGCGTCGATCGACGCCACCGCGTAGCCGTGCTCCGTCGCCGTGTACCGGGCGCGGGCGACGAGCCGGGCGTCGTTCTTGGGGAGCCCGTTGTTGTGGGCCATGAGGATCAACGGGGCCGGCGCGGGGCCGGGCGTCCACAGGGTGACGGGGATCTCGCCGAGGGTGAGCTCGCGTTCGAGGACGCCGTCGTCGAGTCGCTGCTCGGAGATGAGTCGCATGGTCGTGCCTCTCGGGGTGCGCTGCGGATGGCGCTCCCGGACGACCTACCGCCCGACCGTGACCCCACAGGGGAGCACCCATGTCGACACTGAATCCACGGGTACCACCTCCTCGACCTCCGGCACGGCCACCCGGACGGTAGCAGCGCGTCCCGTCGTCCGCGGACGGCTTTTTCACGGGCGCGCGCCCCGCCCGTGCACGCCGAGAGCGAACCACGGCCCGGGCGCCGCACCCCGCCGCGAGGATGACCGCATGACGACCCACCCGGAACCGACCACCGACCCCGACCTCGCCGCGCGCGTGCGGCGCCTGCTCGGGAGGCGCCACCCCGTCGTCGGCGTCGCGACCGTCACGCCCGGCGGCAGGGCGACCGCGCTCCTCGGTGCCGGCCCCGACGCGGACCTCGAGCTCGGGTCGGTCTCCAAGGGCGTGACCGGGCTGCTCTACGTCGACGCGCTCGAACGGGGCGAAGTCGCGCCGTCCGCGACGCTCGCCGACCACCTGCCGCTCGGCGGGACGGCGGTCGGCGCGGTGCGGCTGGCCGACCTCGCGACCCACCGTTCCGGGCTGCCGCGCCTCGCGCTGGGCACGCAGGTGCTCCGGAGCACCGTCGCGCTGTGGCGGCACGGCACCAACCCGTACGGCGAGACGCTCGACGAACTCCTCGACGCGGTGCGCGCCGTCGAGCCGGGCGCCCCGAAGCCGCGGTACTCCAACCTCGGCTTCGAGCTGCTCGGGCACGCCGTCGCGTCCGCTGCGGGCACCGCGTACGCCGACCTGCTGCGCACGCGCGTCGCGGAACCCCTCGGCCTCGACCCGTTCTACGTCCCGGCCACGCCCGACGACCTCCGTCCGGGCGCGCTGCTCGGGCGCAGCCGCCGCGGCCGGGTCCAGGAGGCGTGGACCGGCGAGGCGCTGGCGCCGGCGGGCGGCATCCGCTCCTCGCTCGACGCGGCCGCCCGCCTGACGGCGGCGCTGCTCGACGGCTCGGGCGCGCCGGGGACCCGCGCGCTCGACCCCGTGGCACCCCTGGGGCGCGGCGCGCAGATCGGGGCCGCGTGGGTCGTGCTCGACGCGCGCGGCCGCGCGGTGACCTGGCACAACGGCGGCACCGGGGGCTTCTGCTCGTGGCTCGGTCTCGACCGCGCGGCCGGCACGGGGGTCGTCGTCGTCTCGGCCACGGCGGCGTCGGTGGACCGTGCCGGGTTCGCGCTGCTCGCTGAGCTCGGCACGCCTGCTGAACGTCGCTGACCCCGTCCTGCGTGCGCACGACGACGGCCCCACCAGCCGGTGATGCTTGACGCATTCCCATATCGGCATACGATTGCCGCATGGCCCGCGCAGCGACGACGTCCGACGTCTTCAACGCCATCGCCGAGCCGCAGCGCCGCGAGATCCTCGCACTGCTGCGGGACGGCGAGCGGGCCGTGACCGAGCTCGCCCAGGAGCTGGGGCTGACCCAGCCGGGTGCGTCCAAGCACCTGCGCGTGCTCCGGGAGGTCGGGCTCGTGCGCGACCGCAAGGTCGGCAAGCAGCGCGTGTACGGGCTCGACGCCCGCGGGCTGCGACCGGTGCACGCGTGGACCGGCGGGTTCGAGCGGTTCTGGAACGAGAGCTTCGACCGGCTCGACGCGTACGTGCAGGAGCTCGAGCAGGCAGCGCAGGAACCTCAGGAGGAGGAGCAGCCATGAGCACGACAGGACACGCAGCCCCGACGGCGGCGGCACCCACGCCGGCCGCGTCCGCGGAGCACGCGACCACGGAGTCCGTGCCCACGCCGTCCCCGACGGCGGACCGCGAGGTCGTCGTCTCCCGGGTCGTCGCCGCGCCACCCGAGCGGGTGTTCGAGGCGTTCACCGAGGTCCGGCACCTGTCCCGCTGGTGGGGGCCGGACGGGTTCACCACGACGACGCGCGCGTTCGAGTTCCGGGTCGACGGCGAGTGGGACTTCGTCATGCACGGGCCGGACGGGACGGACTACCCCGAGTGGATCTCCTGGACCGAGATCACGGCACCGGAGCGGATCACGTTCCGCCACGGCGAGCGCCGGGACGACCCGAACGCCTTCGAGTCGGTCCTCACCTTCACGCCGGACGGCGCGGCGACGCGGGTCGAGCTGCTGACGGTCTTCCCCACCGTGGAGCTGCGCGACGAGGCGGTCGAGAAGTACCACGCCGCCGAGGGCGGCCGGCAGACCCTCGGCAACCTCGCGGCCTACGTCGCCGAGGGTCTGCCCGGCTGAGCCGAGGACGGTGCAGCACCGCGCCGGTGCCCGCTCGGGCCGGAACCTGCGACGGCTCCGGCCCGAGCCGGTGAGGGCTCAGTCGACGTCCGGGCCGCTCAGGCCCGACGACGCCGGCGCGCGAGCAGGACGAGGCCGGTGCCGAGGAGCGCCGCGGTCGAGGCGAGCGCCACCACGGGCACCACCTCGGACGGTCCCGTCGCGGCGAGCGCGCGGACGTCCCGTCCCGCGACCCGCGGACGCGGCGTCGCGGTGCGCGTGGCCTGAGGAGCCGCTGCCTGCGGGGCAGTGGCCGGCGCGGCCGGTGCCGGTGCCGCGGGCGCGGGCGCGGCGGGCGCCGGTACGGCAGGCGCTGCGGCCGCCGCCTTCGCGTCGAGCTCGCGCGCCACGTGCTGGCCGGTCGCCAGGAACTCCCGCAGCTCGGCGGGCGTGTCGGCGAGCGCCGCCTGCGTCGCCGCCCAGAGGGCCGGGCTGGAGGTCTCGGTGATCCCGGCGAGGATGCGGGCGGCCGCGAGCCGGTCGTCGATCGCGCGGGCTGCGTGCTGGCCGGTGGCGATGAACTCGCGGAGCTCGGCGTCGGTCCCCTCCAGGGCCGCCTGCACCGCTGCGAACAGCGTGGGGCTCGTGGCCTGGTCGATCCCCTTGAGGATGCGCGCGGCCGCGAGCCGGTCGTCGGCGGCGCGGGCTGCGTGCTGGCCGGTCGCGAGGAACTCGCGCAGCTCGGCGCGTGTGCCCTTCAGCGCCTTCTGGGTCGCGGCGTACAGCAGCGGGCTCGTGCTCTCGTCGATGCTCCCGAGGATCCGCGCGGCTGCGATCCGGTCGTCCGCGGCACGTGCCGCGTCCAGGCCGGTCGCGAGCAGCTCGGAGAGCGCGTGGGGGTCGTCGCTGTCCAGGGCCTTCTGCGCGGCCTCGTAGACAACCGGCCCCGCGCCCTCGAGGAGCGCGAGGACGCGCAGGCGCTCGTCGGCGTACCACGCGTCCTTGTGCCCGCCGTCGACGAAGGCCCGGAGCTCCTCGTCGGTCCCGGCCAGCGCGAGCCGCGCCGCCACGGGCGTGTGCAGGCCCGGGCCCGCCGCGAGGACCTCCGCCCAGGCGCGGTACTCCTCGTCCGTCGTCCCGTCGAACCCGGCCTCGACGAACGCCCGGAGGTCGGCGGTCGGGTCCGCCGCCGCGGTGGCGGGCGACATCCCCGCACCGAGAGCCAGCACGAGCATCACCACAGCAGCGCTCAGCGAGCGCATCACGTTCCGCACCAGCACACATCCCTCGTCGTCCGCGGTGGGACGGCGGCACGGCGCCCCTGCGGACGGCCCCCAGCCCGCGCAGACCCTATCGCGGCGCGACCCTTATGCGAGGTTCGTCCCGGCGACGGGACGGTGACGTCCGCGCGGCGTCACGGTGACCTCCGGTCGGCGCGACGAGGACGTCCACGCGGCGTGGCGGCGACGCCCAGGCGGCGGCGCCAGGACGTCCGGGCGACGCGCCGACGGGACGGTCCGTCACGTGGCGGACCGTCCCGTCGGCGAGGGCGGCACCGACGCCGCCGGCGCTCGGCCGGGTGCTGACGTCGAGCCGCCCTCGCCGGCGGACGCCTCCCGTCACGACCTCGGTCGCGGCGGTTCCCTCAGCTCGAGCGCGGCGACGGCGTCGACGAGGGCGGACGTCGCCTCGTTCACCTTGGCCTGGGAGCCGCCCCTGACGAGGACGGCCTCGGCGCGGCGCAGCGCCTTCTTCACCTCGGCGACGCTCGTCCCGGTGTACGTGCGGCCGCGCAGGTCCAGCGCCTCGGCCGCGGCGACGGTCTCCGTGAGCGCCGAGGCGTCGGTGATCGGCCTCCGGACGCCGAGCCAGCGCTCCGGGTCGGCGACCGCGGCCGCCCCGAGCTT
The DNA here is from genome assembly GCF_024757985.1 of Cellulomonas sp. NS3. Lineage (NCBI taxonomy): Bacteria > Bacillati > Actinomycetota > Actinomycetes > Micrococcales > Cellulomonadaceae > Cellulomonas > Cellulomonas sp. NS3. Next base: position 4,690,821 of record NZ_CP103289.1, read on the forward strand.
CTCGGAGAAGTCGCTGTTGAGGATCAGCGGGTTGTGCGTCGACCGCCAGCTGAGCTCGTCGGTCAGGCCCCAGAACGTGACGCGGTCGATGTCCGTGGAGTACGCCTTGTAGACGGCGAAGTACTCGGCGAACCGCTGCGCCTGGATGGCCTCGAGCTCGGCCCGGTGGGTGATCTTCCCGACCCAGTACGTGAACTCGTCCCGCGAGATGCGGTCGGCGACGGTCGGGTCGGTCAGGTCGCGGTAGAGCGCCCGGTCCTCGCCCTCCGGCTGGCCGTTCCACGCCTCCCAGACCTGGAGGTCGAGCTCGCTGATGTCGGCCGTCATGCCGGCCTCGATGATGAGCTGCAGGGACCGCTCGACCGAGGCGGTGTCCGAGCACGCGCCGGGGCGCCACTCCTCCGCCGCGTCGTCGGACAGCCCGGGCAGGCGCGTGTGGTCGGAGCAGGCGAAGGCCGGCGTCTGGTTGAGGTAGTTGTGCGACTGGAGCCCGATCGTCTCGACGAGCAGCCGGGGGTCCTGGGGGTGGTTCGCGGCGTACCGCGCGTTCAGGTCCTTGGCCATCGCGACGATCGCCTCGGCCTTGCCCTCGGACTGGAAGACGTTGAAGTCGTTGTAGACGAGCCGGACCTCCGGCGCGTAGGTGCGTGCGAAGACGAACGCGTCGTACAGGAAGTCGGCCGGGCTCTCGCCGGCGGAGGCGTTGAGGCCGTTCGCGTAGGCCGTGTACCAGAGGGACGACCCGCCGTTGGGGCCGCCGCGCAGGAAGTCGCGCCAGTCCTGCGTCTGCGGGTCGAACTCCTCGAGCCCGTCGACGAACGCCTCGTTGACGACGTCCCAGGAGACCGCCCGGCCCTGGAAGTGCGTCAGCACCTGCTCGATGTAGCGCTCCATGTTGGAGCGGGCCTGCTCGCGGGTGCCGCCGGTGGGGCCGCTGTTGAGCCTGGCCGGGGACTGCCCGTGCCAGACGAGCACGTGGCCGTGGACGTCCATGCCGCGCGCGAGCGTCTCGTCGACGAAGGCGTCGGCGGCCGCGAAGTCGAAGGCGAAGTCGCCCGTCTCGGGGTCGATGTTGTCGTTGGGCAGCAGCTGGTCCGGCTTCATGGCGTTCTCGGCGGTCATGACGTCGTAGTGCCGCTCGACCGTCGCCTCGTTCGGCGACCCGGGCGCGTACGTCTGCGGGCCCGACCAGATGTTGCCCATGTCGAAGTGGTCCCGGTAGACGTCCTTGAGCGGCGCCATCTGGCGCCGGAACGTGGTGTCGAGGACGACGTCGCCCGCGGGCATGGTGAAGGAGTCGACCCGGGCGCCGATCCAGCCGAGCTCGGCGGACGTCCACCCGCCCCACACGCGCGAGCGGGCCGGGGTCGCCGTGAGCTCGACCGTCTCGCCGGCCTCGTAGCTGCCCTCGCCCGTGACCGTCCCGCGCCCGGCGACGTGGATCTCGACGTCGTACGTCTCGTCGGCCACGGCGCCCTGGGCCGGACCGGCGAGGCCGACGGCCGCGAGCACGAGCGCGGTGGCCGCCCCCGTGACCCGTGCGGCCCACCGCCGACCGTCCCCCAGCACCGCCTGCGGTGCATCGTCACCTCGTCGTGCGGCAAGCCTTCTCATACCGGATTCCTCTCGCTGTCCCGCTGGGGTCCGGCGCTGCGGCGACCAGCTCCGTGGCGCCACGTCCCGGCCACGTCCCTGGCACCGGGCACCCGCACGTCGCTGTCGTTGCCGCATCACGGCGCCGCACCCGAACGCGTCCCCCGCGCTCCTACACCGGTGTAGGAAACCGTTATCGACGAGGGACGAACCTGTAACCCGAATGGGTGACACCGTAAGGACGGCTCCGGGACCCGTCAAGGCGACCACCCCGAGGAGCGGCGCGCAACGGCCGCGACAGCGCACGGCGATCGGGGCCCTCGACCGCGGCCAGAGCGCTCGGTTAGCGTGGATCCGCCGCCGTCACGGAACACCGACGGACCGAGCAACGACGCTCCGGGGGGCACCACCCATGCGTATCCACACGTCCCGCTCCGGCCTGAGAAGGTCGCTCCTCGTCCTCGCCTTGATCCCCCTCCTGCTCGCCGGTGGCGCCGGCACGGCCGCCGCCACCGCGGAGGTCGAGGGCGGCGAGGACACCCGCTCGTCCCGCTGGGGACCGCACGACTGGCGGCTGCCGCTCCGCCTCGCCGCACCGTGGGACTTCCGGATCGGCACGGCCGTCGCCGGCGGCGGTCACCACGTCGACCAGCCCTACCCCGACCCGTTCCCCAACGACCGCGAGTACCGCCGCATCCTGGCGCGGGAGTTCAGCTCCGTGTCGCCGGAGAACCAGATGAAGTGGGAGTTCATCCACCCGGGACCGGACACCTACAACTTCGGCCCGGCCGACGACATCGTGCGGTTCGCGCAGCGTCACTGGCAGGGCGTGCGCGGCCACACGCTGCTGTGGCACAGCCAGAACCCGGAGTGGCTCGAGCAGGGCGACTTCTCGCCCGAGGAGCTGCGGGCCATCCTCAAGGACCACATCCAGACGGTCGTCGGCCGGTACCGCGGAGCGGTCTACCAGTGGGACGTCGCCAACGAGATCTTCGACGAGAACGGCGCGTACCGTTCCGAGGAGAACATCTGGATCCGCGAGCTCGGCCCGGAGATCGTGCTCGACGCGTTCCGCTGGGCGCACGAGGCGGACCCCCGGGCGCTGCTGTTCTTCAACGACTACGGCGTCGAGAGCGTGAACGCCAAGAGCGACGCGTACCACGCGCTGATCCAGGAGATGCAGGCGCAGGGCGTCCCGGTGCACGGCTTCTCGGTGCAGGGTCACCTCAGCCTGCGCTACGGGTTCCCGACGGACCTGCGGGCCAACCTGCAGCGGTTCGACGACCTGGGGGTCCAGACGGCGGTCACCGAGATCGACGTCCGTATGGACCTGCCGGAGGGCGGGCAGCCGACGGCCGAGCAGCTCGCGCAGCAGGCCTCGCACTACGACCAGGCTCTCGAGGCCTGCCTCGCCGTCGAGGGCTGCCGGTCGTTCACCGTGTGGGGCTTCACCGACAGGTACTCCTGGGTGCCGGTGTTCTTCCCCACCGAGGGCGCCGCGACGATCATGACCGGCGACTTCGAGCGCAAGCCGGCGTACTACGCGCTGCGCAGCACGCTCCTGGACGCGGCGTGGGGGTGGTGGCACCACCGCTGACCGCTGATCCGTGCCTGACGCAGTTCGCGCGGCGGGCCGTCGTCGCGCAGGCCGCCCGGCGAACCGCGTGACGCGGGCCCCCGCCGCCGACGTGCGCCCCCGCCGCGCCACTTTCGTGTCTGGTTTCTGTCCAGTGAGTAAGCCCGTCCCCTAGGCTGCCCGGCATGGTGACTCGATTCACCAGGACAACCCACCTCAAAGGGGAGGACCGGATCCGCATGACACCGCTCCGCGCACCATCCGCCGCCGGCGCCACCGCGCCCCGCACCCGACGACGGGTCACCACCGTCGTCGCCCTGGCCGCCGCCCTGTCGACCGGCGCCGCCGCGCAGGCCGCGCCCCCGGAGCGGCACGGCTCCACCACCGACCTCGGGCCGAACGTCGTCGTGTTCGACCCGAGCATGCCGGTGAGCGAGATCCAGGCGACGGTCGACGAGATCCACGCCCAGCAGGTCGACAACGAGATGGGCTCGGAGCGCTACGCGCTGCTGTTCGAGCCCGGCACGTACGGCACGGAGACCGAGCCGCTGCAGATGCAGGTCGGCTACTACACCGAGGTCGCCGGCCTCGGCGCCTCCCCGTCGGACGTGACGATCAACGGGAAGATCGAGGTCTACAACCGTTGCCTCGAGGACGGCGGCACGAGCAACTGCCTCGCGCTGGTCAACTTCTGGCGCACGCTGGGCAACCTCACGCTGCAGATCGACGCCGCCGGACAGGACGGGTGCCGCGCGTCGGCGAACTTCTGGGCCGTCTCGCAGGCCGTGTCGATGCGCCGCGTCGCCGTGACCGGCGGCAACCTGTCGCTGCAGGACTACTGCACGGCCGGCCCGCAGTACGGCTCGGGCGGCTACATCGCCGACTCGTCGACCGAGTTCGTCGTCAGCGGCTCGCAGCAGCAGTGGCTCACGCGCAACAGCAGCGTGACCGGCTGGTCGAACGGCGTGTGGAACCAGGTGTTCTCCGGCGTCGAGGGTGCGCCCGACGACGCCGGCTTCCCCACCCCGCCGTACACGACGCTCGACACCACGCCCGTGAGCCGGGAGAAGCCGTACCTCGTGGTCGACGCACGCGGGCGGTACAGCGTGCGCGTCCCGTCGGCGCAGCGGGACACCCGCGGGGTCTCGTGGGCCGACGGCACCGCGCCGGGTCGCACGATCCCCCTGCGCGACTTCTACGTGGCCCGGCCGTCCGACTCCGCCCGGACCATCAACAGCCAGCTCGCGCGGGGCAAGCACCTCCTGCTCACGCCGGGCGTCTACTCGATCGACCGCGGACTCACCGTCAAGCGCGCCGACACCGTGGTGCTCGGCCTCGGCCACGCGACCCTCACCGCCGTCGGCGGCGCCGTGCCGCTCACGGTCGCGGACGTGCCCGGCGTCGTCATCGCCGGCGTGTCGATCGACGCCGGCACGGTCAGCTCCCCGGCGCTGCTCCGCGTCGGCAGCGAGCGCGGCTACGGTCACCACCGCCGCGGCGGGCACCACGGAAGCCACCAGCAGGCGAAGAACCCGACGACGCTCAGCGACGTCTACCTGCGCGTCGGCGGCCCGCACGTCGGCAAGGCCGAGGTCGCGCTCGAGGTCAACAGCGACCACGTGCTCATCGACCACGCGTGGGTCTGGCGCGCCGACCACGGCGCGGAGGGCTTCAGCGGCGACACCGAGCGCTGGAACACCAACACCGGCCGCAACGGCGTCGTGGTGAACGGCGACCACGTGACCGCGACGGGGCTCTTCGTCGAGCACTTCCAGGAGTACAACACCATCTGGAACGGCGAGGACGGCACCACGGTGCTGTACCAGAACGAGCTGCCGTACGACCCGCCCACGCAGGCCGACTGGCAGCACGACGACGTGCTGGGCTGGGCCGGGTACAAGGTCGCCGACGACGTCACGACCCACCAGCTGTACGGCGGCGGCGTGTACGTCTTCAACCAGAACAACCCGTCGATCCGCACGACCAACGGGTTCGAGGTCCCCGAGACCCCCGGCGTGCGCCTGCACCACATCATGACCGTCAACCTCAGCGCCGGGACGATCGACCACGTCGTCAACGGCATCGGCGAGGCGGCGACGTCCGAGGAGGGTCACATCGGGGTCCCGGTCTACGTGAACGACTACCCGCTGCCGTAGCGCGGCGGTCACTACGACGGGTGCACGTCCCCCGGGGACGGCGCGCTCGGCGGTCCGGTACGGCCGATGGGGTCGGGGCGCTGCTCCGGCCCCATCGGCGTGCGCCGCCTGGGCGGGGTCGCCGGTCGGGTCGCGCACTCGCTCCGGGGGCCATGCCCTGGGTGGGCGATGGCCACCCTGAATCGTTTTGTACGCGTGGCTGGTTGGGGTCCCCGTGCCACAGTGTCGTTCTCGCGGATGTTAACGCTCACACCGGCAGGGCTCGGTCGGGCGGCACGCATCCGCACCGCGCAGCCGCAGCAGGAGAGAGCGATGACCGACGACGACGTCGACACGCAGGACGGGCCGAGGAGCGCCGGGGCCCGGCCGGGACCGCCCGCACCGGGACCACGCGCACCGCACCCGCCCGCACCGGCTGCGGGCGGCTCTCTGCCTCGTGCTGAGCCTGGCCGCCTCCGGCGCGGTCGCGGTCGCCGCAGCGCCGGCCGCCCCCGCCGCGACGCCGGACACGACCGCGACCTACGTCCTCGTCAACCGCAACAGCGGCAAGGCGCTCGACGTGTACGACTTCGCGACCAGCGACGGAGCCCGGATCACCCAGTGGACCCGCGGTGACGGCGTCAACCAGCGCTGGCAGCTCGTGAGCTCGGGCGACGGGTACTACCGGATCCGGTCCCAGCACTCCGGCAAGGTCCTCGACGTCTCGGGCCGGTCGCTGGCCGACGGCGGCCCGGTCGTGCAGTGGACCGACACGAACGGCACGAACCAGCAGTGGCGGCTCCAGGACACCACCGACGGGTACGTCGCGCTGATCAACCGCCACAGCGGCAAGGCGCTCGAGGTCCAGGGCGCGTCCACGGCAGACGGGGGGAACGTCGTGCAGTACAGCAGCTGGAACGGGACCAACCAGCAGTGGCTCCTCGCCCGCGTCGGCGGCGGGACGCCCACCCCCACCACGCCCCCGACGGGGACCTTCACGAACCCCGTCGTCTGGCAGGACTTCGCCGACGGCGACATCGTCCGCGTCGGCGACGCGTACTACTACTCGGCGTCGACCATGCACTACTCGCCCGGCGCGCCGATCCTGCGGTCCTACAACCTGGTGGACTGGGAGTACGCCGGCCACTCGGTGCCGCGGCTCGACTTCGACGACGCCGGGTACGACCTCACGGCGGGCGCAAGTACGTCAAGGGCATCTGGGCGTCCACGCTGGGCTACCGCCCGAGCAACCGCACGTACTACTGGATCGGCTGCACGGAGTTCAACCGCACGTACGTCTACACGGCGTCGGCGGTCGACGGGACGTGGACCAAGAAGGCGCGGCTCCACCAGTGCTACTACGACGCCGGCCTGCTGGTCGACACCGACGACACGATGTACGTCGCGTACGGCAACGGCACGATCAGCGTCGCGCAGCTCAACGCCGACGGCACCGCGCAGGTGCGGGCGCAGCCCGTCTTCCAGACCCCGGCGAGCGTCGGTACCCTCGAAGGCGCCCGGTTCTACAAGCGCGGCGGCTACTACTACATCTGGCTCACCCGGCCGGCGAACGGCCAGTACGTGCTGCGCTCGACCTCCCCGTTCGGGCCCTACGAGATGCGTCAGGTGCTGCTCGACCTGCCCGGCCCGATCCCCGGCGGCGGGGTGCCGCACCAGGGCGGCCTGGTCCAGACGCAGGCCGGCGACTGGTGGTACATGGCGTTCACCGACGCGTACCCCGGCGGTCGGGTGCCGACGCTCGCGCCGATCGGCTGGAGCGCCGACGGCTGGCCGACCGTGCAGACCGTGAACGGCCGGTGGGGCGCCACGTACCCGCGGCCGAACATCCCCACCACCAGGACGGTCGCCCCGATGACCGGCCGCGACACGTTCACCGGTCCGGCGCTCGGCCACCGGTGGGAGTGGAACCACAACCCCGACACGAGCCGGTTCAGCGTCGGGAACGGGCTGCGGCTGCAGACGGCCACGGTGACGAACGACCTGTACGCCGCGCGCAACACCCTCACGCACCGCATCCAGGGCCCGTCGTCGACGGCGACGATCGAGCTCGACCACTCCGCCATGGCCGACGGTGACCGGTCCGGCCTCGCGCTGCTGCGGCAGTCGTCGGCCTGGATCGGGGTGGTCCGGGCCAACGGCGCCACGCGCGTCGTGATGACCGACGGGCTCTCCATGAACAGCTCGTGGGCGACGACCGCGACCGGGGTCGAGCGCGCGTCGGCCGCCCTCTCCGGCGGGCGGGTGTGGCTGCGCGCGACGGCGGACATCCGGCCCGGCTCCGGGCGCACGGCGACGTTCTCCTACAGCACCGACGGGACGACGTTCGTCCCGCTGGGGCCCGGGACACGGGTGCAGCTCTGGGACTGCAACGGCGGGACGAACCAGCAGTGGACGGTGCAGGGCGACGGGACGATCCGGGGCGTGCGGTCCGGGCTGTGCCTCGACGTCGACCGCAACCTCACGGCGAACAGCACCGCGGTGCTGCTGTGGCACTGCACGGGAGCGGCCCACCAGGTCTGGTCGCGACGGTAGGGCCGAGCCGCGCACCGCGTGCCGGTGCGCGGCTCCCCCCTTACCTGGCCGTGGCGGCGTCCCCGGGCGGGCTCGGCTCCGGGTTCCCTGCACCGAGCGGGTCGGCGTCAGCGGGTGGCGCCGCGCCGGCCGAGAGGAGGTCCCGTGCCTGCTCGGCGGCGTGGGCGATGCGCTCGCCGACGAAGTCCATGAACCGGGCCATGTTCTCCAGCCGGACGCCGGCCGGGGTGTCCCGCCCGAGGAGGCGGACGCCCTGCCGTGCGGTGTCGGCGATCTGGGCGTTGGACCGCGCCGCGGCGATCATCGCCTGGTACCAGACGTCCCCGTCGGCGACGTACCGCTCGCGGCGGCCCTCGGCGCGCTGCCGGACGACGAGGCCCTGGCTCTCCAGGAGGGCGATCGCCTTGGAGACCGACGCCGGGCTGACGTGGACGCGCTCGACGAGCTGCGCCGCAGTGAGGCTGCCCGCGTCAGTCGTGTAGAGGCAGGTCAGCACCCCCGCCGCGATGCGCGGCAGCCCCGACTGCATGAACAGCGTGGTGAACGTCTCCTCGTACTCGCGCACGGCTGCCGCGTCACGGCCGTGGGCCTGCGCGGGCGTGCGTGACCGGCCGGGCGGCACCTGCCGGCGCTGTCGGGCGCGGCGTTCGGTGGCGCGGTGGGCGAGGTCGGCGCGGTAGGCGGTCGGCCCCCCGTTGCGCAGGACCTCGCGCGTGATGGTGGAGGTCGGACGACCCAGCCGGCGCGCGATCTCCGCGTAGGGGAGGTCGCCGGACACGCCAAGAGCGATCTGCTGGCGTTCCTGCTGCGTGAGCCTGCCACCCGGCACGTGATCCTCCTCGGCTGCGAGCGTGCGCCCACCTTAGCGTTCACCCGCATCAGATGCAACGTTCTGGCACGCCGGCGTTGCGTTGATTTCGAGACAGTTGCAACGATATGTAGGCTCTCACCTGCAGCATCGGTGTGTCGGTGCAACTCGGAGTCTTGCCCTGCAGGTGAACGCACCGTAGCGTTTCCGGTGTCAGAAAGATTCGATCCCAGTCCAGGAGCTGATCCCGATGCAGACCTTCGCCACCCCGACCACCCTCTCCCTGACCCTCGACGTCCCTGCCGGCCGGGTGACGCTGATCGCCACGGACCGCGCCGACGCCACGGTCCAGGTCCTTCCCGCGGACGCCTCGAAGAAGCGCGACGTGACCGCCGCGGAGCAGACCGAGGTCGAGCTCACCGACGGTGCCCTGCGGATCACGACCCCCGTGAAGCACCAGGCGATCGGCCCGTCCGGCGCCGTCGACGTGACCGTCCAGCTCCCCGCCGGCTCCCACGTCGAGTCGAGGGACGGCGCCGAGCTCCGCGGTGTCGGCCGGCTCGGAGACGTCCGGGTCACCCGCTCATACGGCGCCATCACGCTCGACGAGGCCGAGAGCGTCCACCTCGCGGCCCTGACCGGCGACATCTCGGTCGGCCGCCTCACCGGCCCTGCCGAGATCAGCACCGCGAAGGGCGACATCCGCATCGCGGAGGCCGAGCGCGGCACGCTCGTGCTGAGCACGCAGCTCGGCGACGTGTCGGTCGGTGTCGCCGCGGGGGTCACCGCCTCCCTGGACGCCGGCACCGCGCACGGACGGGTGCGCAACGCGCTCACGAGCACGGGCGGGGCCCCGGCGCTGGAGATCCACGCGACCACCGCCTCCGGGGACGTCGCTGCGCACAGCGTGTGAGGACGGCTCCGCCGACCGCGACCCCGACCTGGTCGCGGCGGCAGCGCGAGCGCGGGGCCCGCGGACGGGGTACGGGCCGGTCCCAGCCGGCTGCCTCGGGCGTGCCCCGCGAGCCCGGCACGGGCCGGCTCCGGGTCCCGGTCGACCGGGTCGCCCGGGGTGGGTGTGCCCGTTCAGGCGCCCGACGTGCCCGAACGTGCGCGGGACGCGGGCACGGGAGCGGGAGGCACGCGGACGACAATCGAGGGGACGAGCAGCACTCACCGAGGAGGCGTGCATGCGCGCGTTCGGCCCCCAGCGCACCGCACACCCCGCGCCGGGGCCCGACGCCCGGCGCGAGGACCCGGAGGTCGGCCTGGTGCACCTGCAGCGCCAGGCGGGCAACCGCGCCGTCGCCGCGGCCGTGGCGCGGCTGCACACGGGGGCCGGTGCCCCGGTGGTCCAGCGCGAGCTCTCCGACGACGAGGCGCTCGAGGCCACCCGCAGTCTCCCCGCGCCCGTCCAGAGCGGGAACGGCGGTGGCGCGCCGCTCGCGGACGACGCGCACCGCCGCGAGTTCCTCCGAGCAGGCCGCGAGTGGTTCGGCTCGCACGACGCGACGATCGCGCACTTCCGGGCGATCAGGGCCACCGCGGCCCCTGGCTCACCCCAGCTCCACCCCGACGCCGCCGCGCGGCTCGAGGCCGCGGCCGCCGAGGTGGGCGGACGCGTGCCGGCCAGCTCGACGGCGTTCGCGCTGCGCTCGCGGTTCACCGCGGCGACCCACCTGGGCGGGGCGTCGATGCACACGCTCGGGTACGCGATCGACTACGACGCGTACAACATGCCCAGGATCGGGCGGACCGAGACCGCCGAGCTCGTCGCGACCGTCATGGGCGCCCCGAGCAACCTCCGGCTCGGCGAGTACAGCGCCCGGCGCGGCGTCATCGAGCGCACGGGCGACGCCACGGCGTCGGCCGCCGCAGCAGCGGCCGCGGCACCGGCGCCCGCGACCCCGGACGGCGCGGCAGCCGCCGCTCCCGCACCGACCGACGCCGGACCGGCGGCGGCGGGACCAGCCGCGACCCCTGCCGACCCGGCCTCGGCGGCGCTGCTCGCGCGGATCCCCGTGGAGAGCGCCCGCCTCTCCGCGACGTCCACCGGCTTCCAGGGGAGCCTCGGCGGCCAGGGGGCCGCGTTCCTCGAGCTCCGCACGCGGTACTTCGAGGCCGCGCCGGCCGACCGTCCGGCGATCCTCGCCCAGGTCCCGGCCGTGATCGCGCCGTGGACGACCGCGATCACGACCGCCGAGCAGGCCATCGGCACCGCGGCACAGGCCGCCGGCCTCACGGCGGCGACGATCCCCGCCGCGCGGGCCCTGTCGACGGAGGTCACGCGCCTGCAGGCGATCCCCCGGGAGGTCGCCCGGCAGCGGCGGCCGCGCGGAGCCGGGCCGGAGCCCGTCGCCGCGGAGCTCACCCGCCTCGCCGGCTTGGAGCGGACCGCGGGCGTCGACCCCGCGGCACCACCGCCGCCGACGTACGACGAGCGGACCGCGCGCGTCGTCGCTGCCGCCGCCGCACGGGTCACGCTCCTGGAGCCTCTCGTGGGTGCGCGCGAGCGGCTCGCCCGGCTGACGTCGCTGCGCGGCCTCCTGGGGCGCGCGGACTTCCTGTTCGGCGCCGCGAACCGCCCGCGCGGCGGCGCGCGACCGGGGACCGACCGGGTCGTGTCGTCGCCGTCGATGGCTCAGCTGCTCGAGCACGGGTTCTACACCACCGGCACCGGCCAGGACGGGCACGTCAGCGTCGACTTCCTCGTCGCGCTCGCCCGGCACGGGTTCGACATCGGTGGCGCGTGGGGCGGGGAGAGCACCGACTCGATGCACATGGAGCTCGTCGTGCACCGCCCCACGGGGTGAGGCGGGGCGCGCCCTACGTCACGCCGGCGTGCTCGTGCCCGGGACCGCCCGGGCGTAGCGGGCCGCGAGCACGCGGAGGTGCTCCACGAGCTCGGCCGGCTCGTCGACGTGGAAGTCGAGCCCCAGCATGCCGATCCAGACCGCGACGACCTCGACGCTGTCGCCGCCGGTGACGAGCACGCTGCGACCGTCCGCGAGCGCCTCGACCGTGCCGACCGCCGGGTTGATGCGCGCCAGGACCTCGTCCGCGGCGGCGTCGACCGTGACGCGGGCGTGCACGGCCCAGCCCGCGCGGGCGACCTCGCGCACGGTGAAGTCGGTGACGTCCTCCGGGAACGGGACCGGCGCGAACCGTCGCCCGCCGGGCGTCCGCAGCTGCAGCCAGTCGACGCGGTAGGGCGCCCACTCCCCCGTCCGCGGCTCACGCGCGACGAGGAACCAGCGGCGCTGCCACGCGACCAGGCGGTACGGCTCGAGCTCGAGCCGCTCGTCGCGGAAGTGGACGCGCAGCCCCTGGTGGTCGCGGATCGCGTCGGCGACGGCCGCGAGCGTCGCGGGGTCGACGGCGGGGTCCTCGACGTTGGAGTCGGTGTTCTCCGGCCCGCTCGCGCTCGCGTCGCGGATCGACGTCAGCCGACGGCGCATCCGGTCGGGCATCACCTGCTCGAGCTTCGTCAGGGCGGAGCGCGCGGGCTCCTCGAACCCGGCGGTCGCGGTCGTCCGGCGCAGGCCCACGGCGACGGCGATCGCCTCCGCGTCGTCGAGCAGCAGCGGGGGCAGCCGGGCGCCGGGACCGAGCCGGTACCGCCCGCCCGGCCCGCGCACCGCGCCGACGGGGTACCCCAGCTCGCGGAGCCGCGTGATGTCGTTGCGCACGGTGCGGTCGGTGACGGCGAGCCGCTCGGCGAGCTCGGCACCGGACCAGTCGGGCCGCGACTGCAGCAGCCCAGCCTCGCCGAGCGGGACAACGCGCGGATCGAGCACTGGTCGGAGCACCCGCGTGGCGGGCACTACGCGGCGCTCGAGCTGCCCGAGGACGTGGTCGCGGACCTGCGCGTGTTCTTCGGCTGAGGCGCGGCGGAGCGTCGAGGTCACGAGCGGACCTAGAGCCAGCCGAAGCGCTCCGCGACCGCGACCGCCTCCGCGCGGGTGGCGGCGTTCAGCTTCGCCTGGGCGGCGAGCAGGTAGTTGCGCACGGTGCCCGGTGCCAGGTGCGCGCGCCGGGCGATGTCAGCGGGAGGCAGGTCGAACGAGGCCAGGCGCAGCACCTCGAGCTCACGAGGGCTGAGCGGGCACGCCGGGGCGCTGAGCGCGTCGGCCGCCAGGCCCGGGTCGACGTACCGCTCGCCGGCGTGGACGGTGCGCAGCACGCCCGCGAGCGTCGCGCCCGACGTCCCCTTGGTGACGAAGCCCCGCGCGCCTGACTCGAGCGCGCGGCGCAGGTGCGCCGGGCGGCCGCGGCCGGTGAGCACGACGACCCGGCACCCGGGCAGCGAGCGCGTGATCTCGGCAGCGACCGCCACGCCGTCGAGGCCCGGCATCTCCAGGTCGACGAGCGCGACGTCCGGGCGGTGCGCGAGCGCGGCGGCGACCGCGGCCGGACCGTCGGCGGCCTGCGCGACGACGTCGAGGTCGGGCTCGAGCGCGAGGAGCGCGGCGACGGCGGAGCGGACGAGCTCCTCGTCGTCGGCGAGCAGCACGCGGATCACGGAGCCCCGCCCTCCGCCGTCACCGACTCGCCGCCGGCCACCGGCGCAGCGGCGGCCACCGGCACGCTCGCTCGGAGCAGGAACTCGTCCCCGCGCCTCTCGGCCCGCAGCCGCCCGCCGGCATCGGCCAGGCGGGCCGCCGCCCCGTCGAGCCCGGAGCTGTGCGCGTCGGCCGTCCGCGCGTCGACACCGTCGTTGCGGACGGTCAGGACGGCGGTCGCGCCGTCCGCCCCCGTCGCGGCGCCCCGCTCGTCCGCGGCGTCGACGCCGACCTCGACCCGGCACCACGTCGCGCGGCTGTGCCGGAGCACGTTCGTCACCGCCTCGCGGAGCACGGGCGCCAGCCGGGCCGCCGCGTCGGGAGGCAGGTCCGCGGCCTCGCCGACCACCGTGCACCGCACGCCCGCCGAGTCGAGCACCTGGCGCACGGCCGCGACCTCCTCGTGCAGGTCGACCGTGCGGTAGGCGTGCACCGCCTGGCGGACCTCCGCGAGCGCGGTCGTGGCCAGCCGCTGGATCTGGCCGGCCTCGTCCCGGACGCCCGGGTCACCCGCGGGCAGCCGCGCGACGAGCTCGGCCTTGAGCGCGATCACCGTGAGGCTGTGCCCAAGCAGGTCGTGCACGTCGCGCGCGAACCGCAGCCGCTCCTCCCCGGCGGCCAGGCGGGCGCGGGCGTCGCGGCCGGCGTCGGCATCGAGCAGCAGCGCCCACATCCAGACCGGTGCCCAGTTCACGGCCGCGACGGACAGGCCGATGGCGCCGGTCACGACGAGCGCGTGCACGGGCGACCCGCCGACCACCCCGGCGACCACGACGCTCACCGCGGTGCAGACGGACGCCACGACGACGACCCACCGCCAGGTCACGAGGAGCGGCGCGACGCCGACGACCCCTGCGCCGACCCACGCCCACGTCGCCCACCTCCCGGGACCGACCGGCGCGACCAGCGCGAGCGACGCCACGGCGGTGCCGACGAGGGCGAGCGTCCACGCGCGGCGCGTGCGGGCCGGTGTCCACGGGGTCACCGCCCCGTGGACCGCACCGGCGGACGCCACCGTGAACGCCCCGATGCCCAGCGCACCGAGCACGACCCAGAGCGGACGGCGCTCCTCGAGCAGGCCGATCCCGGGCATGACGAGACTCGTGCACACGGTGGTCGCGAGCCAGACCAGGACGAGCACCCGCGCACGGCCCAGCCGGCGGTCGCGCGGGGCGGCCGACCACGGCGACGCGGCAACGATGCTCACACGCGTGATGCTAGGCGCGGCGGGCGCACGGCGGACCCGTGCGATCCGCACCGGATCGGATGCGCCCGGCCCGGGGTCCGCGGGCGCCGACCGGCCGGAGCGTGGGGCCATGACCACGACACACGCACCCACGCAGCACGCACCCGAGCAGCACGGCAGCGCGGCGACCGCGCCACGCCCACCTCGGGGGCCGGCCGCGACCTTCGCCCTCCATCTCGGCGGCATGGCCGTGGCCATGCTCCTCGGGATGCTCCTGCTCGCCCCCGTCGCGACGGCCCTCGCCGGCGCGGCCGGGTGGGACCTCGCCGCCGCCGGCCCGGAGGCTGCGGCGCTCGTCATGGCGACGACCATGACCCTCGGCATGGCCGTGTGGATGGTGCACCGCGGGCACCACCTGCGGGCGGTCGGCGAGATGTCGGCGGCGATGGTGCTGCCGTTCGCGGTGGGCCTCGCCCCGTACTGGGCGGGCCTGGTCTCCGCGGCCGACGCGCTCGTCGCCGGGCACGTCCTCATGCTCCCCGCCATGGCGGGGACGATGCTGCTGCGCCGGTCGGAGTACACGGGCGGGCACGTGCACGCCCCGGCGCGCACGGCGGCGTGGCGAGCGGTCGAGGCCGTCGCGCACCGCTGGCCGACGCTCCTCGCGCTCGGCCTGACGTTCGACTCGTGGCTGCGCCCCGGCATCCCGCCCGCGTGGATGCTGGCCGTGCTCGGCGCGGAGTACCTCGTCATCGGGGCGGTACGGCGCGAGTTCCACCGCGACCGGCTGCTCGCCGCGCACGTCGCCGGGCTCGTCGTCTACCTCGGGCTCGCCGCCGTCGCGGCCACCGCGCCGGTCGCGGTCGCCGGGCCTGTCGTGGCCGCGGGGTGGCTCCTGCACGTCGCCTGGGACGTCGCCCTGCACCGCGCCGACCGGGTCACGTGGCGCTGGTTCGCCGAGGCGTGCATCGTGATCGACCTGGTCGTCGGGGTGACGGTCCTGCTGTCGCTCTGACGCGCGCGACGGCGGCCCGGACCTGCTCGGTCCGGGCCGCCGCCGTGCGCGCGTCTCGCGCCGTCAGGTCACGGCCGGGCGGGCGGGGCGCTGCTGCCGCTCGGCTCAGGCGCCGGTCGCGAACCGCTCCAGCTCGAGGCCAGGTGCCACACCTTCATGTCGACGAGCCGGGCCCGCCCCCCGGTCGAGAAGAGCTCGACGCCGTCGCTCCCGCGCGCGGGCAGCACGAGGTCGGTGATCGCGACCCGCCCGCCGTCGGCGAACACCTCGACCGACGACCGGTCGACCAGCACCCGCAGCGTGACGTTCCCGTACGCGTCGGGCTCGAGCGGTGCGCGCTCGATGCTGGGGAACGCCGGGCTGAACCCGACGTCGCCGGAGAGGGTGCGGTCGACGTAGAGCTCGCGCCGCTCGACGTCGTAGCCGATGACGGTCCGCTCACCCTCGCCGACCCGGACGTGCAGGCCGAGCTGCTCGGCGTCGCCCGGGCGGAACGTGGCCTGGATCTCGAGCTGGTCGCCCGAGGCCCGCTGCGTGACCGGCGTGACGCCGGGCTCCAGGGTGGTGCGCTTCACCGGGACCGCCCCGTGCCGCAGGGACCGGAGCTCGGGAACCGGCGCGGACCGCAGGCGCGGCTGCCCGTCGGTCGTGACGAGGGTCAGGTCGCGGGGCTCCGACATGGCGCTGCGCCACGGGTCGGTGGGGACGGCGTTGGCGTACTGCCAGTTGCTCATCCAGCCGATCATGATGCGGCGGTCGTCGGGCACGCCGTTGAACGTGACGCCGGCGTAGAAGTCCCGCCCGCGGTCGAGCCAGTGCGCCCGCTGGGTCGCGGACAGCGCCGGCTCGTCGGCGAACGTGAACTGGTCGGCGAGGACGTGCCCCCAGCCGCCGGTGCTGTTGTCGACGAGCTGGATGCGGACGCGCTGCCCGACGAGGTCGCGCACGTCCCAGCCGGTCCAGTCGAGGGTCTCGCTGCTCGGGCCGGTCGCGGTGCGCACGACCTCGTCCCCGACGAGCAGGTTGACCGACGTCTCGACCGACACGGGGTGCGACGCCTCCGGCGAGAACATGATGTGGTCGGCCAGGACGTGCCCCCACCCGCCGGTGTTGTTGTCGACCACCTGGATCTGCGCCTGCTTCCCGACGAGCGCCGACACGTTCCACGCGACCCAGTTCAGGGCCTCGCTGTCCTGCCCGGTCGCGGTCTGCACGACCTCGCCGTCGACGACGAGGTTCACGGCCGTCGCGTCGACGCCCTCCCCGGTGTACGGGTGGTAGCCGCCGCCGACGAGCAGGTTGATCCAGCTCTGCTCGATGGTGAATGTCGGTGAGGTGACGGTGCCCGTGGACGCGTCGTGGTCGGTGAACGTGTTGACGAGCTGCTCACCCTGGTACCCGCTCACGGCCTGCTGGTCGCCGATCGTTCCCGGACGCGGGCCGTCCTCGGCGAAGTCACCGGTGGCCGTCCAGCCCTCGCCCCACGTGCTGCCCTCGAAGTCGGCGAGCACGGTGCCCGGCGGCAGCGTCGGGTCGAGCGTCGTCCCCTCGACCCGCGGGTGGTTCCCGCCGCCGACGAGGAAGTTGAGGTGGTCGCCGGTCACCGTGACCTCCGGGGACGTGAGGGTCCCCCGGGCGCCGTCGCCGCCGTGGAAGCTGTTGGCGAGCTGCGCGCCCTCGAACCCGGCGACGCCGGCCTGCCCGGGCAGGTCGCCCGAGCTGGGGGCGTCCCCGAACGCGGTGCCCGTGGCGGTCCAGTCGCCGTACGTCGCGCCCTCGAAGCCCTCGAGGACGGCGCCCGCCGGCGGGGTGTAGGTGGGCGGGTCGTCGGACGTGAACGTGGTCCCGTCGAAGTCCCCGACGAAGTACTGCGTGCCCGAGCCGCCGGCGATCCCGCCGGGGTTGAGGCTCACGACCATGACCCACTTCACGTTGCCCGGGTCGCCGTCCACGGCGAGCGGGAACAGGTCCGGGCACTCCCACGCGCCGCCGACGGCGCCGGCCGGGCCGAAGTCGCTGAGGTGCGTCCACTCCGTGAGGTTCGTCGACCCGTAGATCGCCACCTTGTGCTCCGGGGCCCGCACGACGACCATCCGCCACTCCTGCGCGGGCTCGTGCCAGAAGACCTTCGGGTCGCGGAAGTCGCGCGAGCCGATGTCGAGCACCGGGTTGCCGTCGTGCTTGGTCCAGGTCTGCCCGTCGTCGGTGCTGTACGCGAGCGACTGCGCCTGGATCCCCGGCAGCGTGGGGTGCATCTGCGTGTACGCGCTCGTGTAGACGGCCACGAGCGGCGGGTCCTCCGGGGTGCCGAAGCCCGAGGTGTTCCCGTGGTCGACGACGACCGACCCGGAGAAGATGTCCTCGATCGGCTGCCCCTGCTCGTCGAAGCCCTGGCCGATCGCGACCGGCTGCTCGGTCCAGTGCACGAGGTCCGGCGACGTCGCGTGCCCCCAGCTCATGTTCCCCCACGCGTTCCCGAACGGGTTGTGCTGGAAGAACAGGTGGTAGACGCCCTCGTGGTAGACGAGCCCGTTGGGGTCGTTGAGCCAGTTCTGCTGGGCGCTGAAGTGGTACTGCGGACGCAGGTCCTGGTCGTACGCCGGGGGCGGCCCGGGCCGCGACGCGGCGGCCGGCCCTCCGGGCGTCAGCGCCACGGCGAACGCGACGGCCGAGGCGACGGCGAGCAGCCGTCGTCCGGTGCGACGGCGTGGAGCCGTGCGGGTGTGCTGGTGGTTGCGGTGCATGTTGCTACTCCCCCGTGAGCCGGTGGCGCGCGTGCGGCGCCGTGCCGGAGCTGATGTCGTACCCGGCGAGCACGAGCCGCTCGCCGTCCCAGGTGACGGGCACCGGGTCCCCGATGCCGCCGACGAAGGCGCCGTCGTCGCCCTCGTTGCGGAACGCCATGAGGTTCCACCGCCCGGCGCGGTCCTCCACGAGGCGCCCGGCGTACCAGCGGTGGTCGGTCAGCCGGGTGGCGCGCCCGACGTCGAACGGCCCGGTGGGCGAGTCGACCGGCAGGCTCCAGACCCCGCCGCGGTCGTCCGTGGCCCGGCGGGCGTCGGACAGCTCCGCCCCCAGGCAGCTGAACAGCAGCACGAGCCGGCCCTCGACCTCGACGAGCTGGAGCACCTCGAGCTGCCCGAAGCCGGTGTCCGGCTCGCTGAGGGGCGCCCGGACGTCCCAGTGCTCCAGGTCGGCCGAGACCGCGTGCCCGACGACCCCGCGGCCGCGCAGCTCGCCGTCACGGGCGCGCGCGGTGAGCAGCATGTGCCACTCGTCGCCCGCGCGGAGCACCCAGGGATCGCGCCAGGTCTCGTTGTCCCAGGTCGAGTCGCCGAGCTTCTCGTACCAGGTCGGGTCCGCCTCGAGGACGGGGGCGCCGGTGTCGCGGGTCCAGTGCACCAGGTCGCGGGACCGCGCCACGGAGATGCGCTGGACCTCGGGCCGGGCCCGGCTGCAGCCGGTGTAGAAGAAGCGCCAGTCCCCGTCGGGGCCGCGCAGCATCGACCCGGTCCAGATGGCCAGGTCGTCGAACGCGGGCCCGTCGGAGGGGACGAACGCGTCGGCGAGCTCCGTCCAGGTGCGCAGGTCGTCGGACACCGCGTGCCCGACGCTCGCCCGCAGGTGGCGGCGCTCGGGGTCGATCAGGGCCCGGGAGGCCTTGAGGTAGAACGCGTGGAACTGCCGTCCGTCGTCGACGAACCACATGTCCCAGGTCCAGGCGTCAGGGAGCAGGTGCATGTCGTCAGCCCTTCACGCCGCTGGACGCGATCGAGTTGATGAACGAGCGCTGGAACGCCAGGAACAGCGCGAGGATCGGCACGGTGATCATCGAGGCGTAGGCCATGATCTGGCCCCAGGAGACGTTGAGCTGGAAGAAGTACTGGATCCCGACCATGACGGGCCGCAGCTCCTCGGTCTGCACGACCATGAGCGGCCAGAGGTAGGAGTTCCACGCCGGCAGGAACGTCAGGATCGCGACCGTGGCGATCGCCGGTCCGGACAGCGGCATGATCACCCTGCGGTAGATGCTGAACCACCCGGCCCCGTCCATGCGGGCCGCCTCGTCGAGGTCCTTCGGGATGCTCGAGAAGTACTGGTAGAAGAGGTAGATCGAGAACGCGTTCGCGACGAACGGCAGGACCTGCACCCGGTAGGTGTCGAGCCACCCTGTGGTCATCGCCAGGGAGAAGCCGTTGACCTCGAGCCACGGCAGCTTGTTGACCCACCAGACCAGCGGCAGCGCCAGGGTCTCGAACGGCACGATGAGCGTCGCGATGATCGCCGTGAGGGCGAGCTGCTGGCCGCGCCAGCGCAGGCGCGACAGGGCGAACGCGGCCATCGAGTTCACGACGAGCCCGAGCACGACGGTGATCGCGGCGATGCCGACGGAGTTCAGCAGGAACCGCGCGAACGGGACGCGCTCGAAGACGCCGGCGTAGTTCTCCAGGGTCAGCGCCCCGACGGGCACGAACGCCCGCCAGCTCGTCAGGTCGGCGAAGATCTGCAGGTCCGGCTTGAACGACGACACGAACATGAACAGCAGCGGCAGGGCGAACACGAGCGCGAGGAGCGCGCGCCCGACCAGCACCCCGACGGTGGCCCGGCGGGAGCGGGCGCGCTTGCCCGCCCGTGCCGGGACGGTGACGCCGCGCACGGCTCTGGTGGCGGGGACGGCGCCCGCGGTGGGGACGGTGGCGGTCATCGTCAGACCTTCTCCCGGGTCAGGTAGCGCTGGATGGCGGCCACGACGAGCACGAGGACGAAGAACACCAGGGAGATCGCCGACGCGTAGCCGGTCGCGAGCTGCTGGTAGCCGGTGCGCACGGCCATGAAGACGACCGTGGTCGTGGAGTCGAGCGGGCCGCCCTGGGTCATCACGCTGATCTGCGTGAACAGGCTCAGCGCCGCGATCGTGATCGTGATGAGGATGAACGTGCGCGTGGCGACGAGGCTGGGCCAGGTGATGTGGCGGAACCTCTTCCAGCCGGTCGCGCCGTCCAGCGCGCCGGCTTCGTACAGCTCCGCGGGGATCGTCTGCAGGCCCGACAGCCAGATGAGCATGTGGAACCCGACGGCCTGCCAGATCGACATCACGATGATCGCGCCGAGCGCGGTGCTCGGGTCGTTGAGCCAGTCGATCGGCGTGTAGTGCCCGAACGAGACCTTCGAGATCAGCTGGTTGAGCAGCCCGTCCTCCTGGTACAGGAACCGCCACAGCAGCGAGACCACGACCATCGAGGTCACGACGGGGACGAAGTACACGGTCCGGAAGAAGTTCGTCCCCCGCACCTTCGCGTTGACGAGCAGCGCGAGGACCAGCGCGAGGCCGGCCTGGAGCGGCACGACCACCAGGGCGAAGACGAGGGTGTTGCGCAGCGACGCCCAGAACACGGGGTCCTGGCTCAGGGTGACGAAGTTGTCCAGCCCCACGAAGCGGGCCGGGCGCGGGGAGATCAGCCGGGCGTTGGTGAAGGCGAGAGCGAACGCCAGGCCGACCGGCACGAGCAGGAAGACCGTGAGCAGGAGGCCGGCGGGGCCGACCATCCACGACGCGGTGCGCGCCTCGTGCGAGCGGGCGGACGTGGCGCGCCGGTCGCCTCGCTGGAGGAGGCCCCGGCGGGGGCGGGTGGCCGCGAGGGCGCGGCCGGGCGCGATCGAGCTGGAGGTGGTCATGACAGTCCTGTCCCCGAGCCGAGCCCTGGTGTGCCGGGGGTGCCGGCACACCGGGGCGCGACGTCAGAAGGCGTAGTCGTCGTTCCGCTGGATGTCGGTGTCGATGTCGGCCGCGGCCTTGTCGAGGATCTGCTGGACGTCGCCACCGGAGAGGATGTCCGCCACGGCCTTCTGGAACGTCGAGGAGATGAACGGGTACGCCGGGGTCACGGGGCGCACGAGCGCGAAGTCCTTCGCCATGTCGCGGAAGACAGCCGCCTTGCCGCCCTCGGCGTAGTCGGGCATCGCGGCCGCGGCCTCGTCGGTCGCGGGGATGACGCCCAGGGTGTCGGCGAACTCGACGACGTAGTCGCTCTGGTGCGCGAAGTCGAGGTAGGCCTGCGCCGCTGCGGGGTCGTCGCAGCCCGAGGTCATGCCCCACTGCCAGGACCCGCCGCCGATCTTCGGACCCTCGCCCAGGTCCGGCGGCGGCAGCACGACGGCGTCGTCGCCGAACGCCTCGGTCACGGTCGGGTTGGCCCAGCTCCCGGAGTACAGGATCGCGCTCTGGCCGTTGACGAAGTCGGCGGTCGCGTCGCTCCCCGACTTCGCCGACATGTAGCCCTCGTCGACGAGCCCCTGCATCCACTCGCCCCACGCGACGGCCTCGGGCCCGTTGAGGACGCCCTCGGCGCTCGTGTACGTCTCCCGGTCGACGAGGTCCCCGCCGAAGCTCTGCAGGAACGGCGAGTACGCGTACGGCAGCCACTCCCCGGTCCCACCGGTCCCCAGGTCCAGGGGGTACGGGAACTGCCCGGTGGCCTTGAGGTCCGCGAGGACGTCGGCGAGCTCCTGCTCGGTCCACGGCTCGTCCATCGTCGGGATCCGCGCCCCGACCGACTCCAGCACCGACTTCTTGCTGTACATCGCGAGCGCGACGTCGTAGTGGCCGTAGGTGTAGACCTGCCCGTCGACCGTGCCCACGGTGCTCTCGAGCTGGCCGTCGAAGGTCCCCTCGGGCAGCTCGAGGGGCGCGAGGTAGCCGGCCCAGGCCCAGTTCGGGACGTTCGGCGCGTCGATGTCGACGATGCACGGGAGCTTCTTCGCCGACGCCGCGGCGACGACCGCGTCGTTGTACGACGCCTGCGGGAACGACTGCAGCTCGACGGTGTACTCGTCCTGGCCGGCGTTGAAGTCCGCGACGATCTTCTCGTCGATCGCGAGCTCGACGTCGTTGCCGCCGTTGTGCGTCCACAGGGTGATCGAGCCGCCGCCAGAGCCCCCCGACCCGCCGGAGCCGCCCGATCCCCCCGAGCACGCCGCCAGGGTCGCGGCGCCGGTCACTACTAGGCTGGCCGCCACGAGGCGACGGATGGTGTTGCGAGACACGAGTTCCTCCAGATCACTGCTGTGGATCGACGGTGGTCCTCGAGGGCGCGCTGCAACGCACCCTCGTGGTGATCGGTGTCGCCTCCCCGGGTGCTACCGGGGAGGCGACGTCACCGACGCCCGGTGCACCACCGGGCCTCGGAGGTGGGCGGTGCGCCGCGGCGGCGTCTGGCCGTCGGGTGCGTCGACGAGCACGTACAGCTGCTCGGCAGCCCAGGCACCCATCTCGTGGTGGGGCAGGGCGATGGTGGTCAGGCCGGGCGCGACGGACTCCGCGAGCAGCTCGACGTTGTCGAACCCGACGATCGACAGGTCCTCGGGCACGCGCAGGCCCAGGTCGGCGGCCGCGAGGTAGACCCCGAGCGCGACCTGGTCGTTGAAGCCGAACACCGCGGTCGGCCGGTCGGGCCGGTCGAGCAGCTCGCGAGCGACGGGACGTGCCGCGACCGCCCGAGGCTCGGAGCGCACGACGGGGACCGCGCTCGCGGGGATCCCGGCCTCGGCGCACCGGGCGAGGAAGCCGGCGGGGCGCTCCGCGCTGGCGGGGATCTCGTCGGCGTCGTTGACCATCGCGAGGCGGCGGTGGCCCGCCGCGAGCAGGACCTCGGCGGCGTCCCACCCGCCGGCGAACTCGTCGGGAGCGACCCAGGAGACGTCCTCGTCCGGGCACTCGGCGTTCAGGACGACCACCGGGACGCCCGCGAGCTCGGGCGGGAGCTCGACGACCCGGTGGTACATCGCGGCGTAGAGGATGCCGTCCACGCGCCGGTCGAGCAGCGCCCGGACCTCGCGGCGCTCGAGCTCCCGGTCGTATCCCGAGTTGGTGAGCAGGACGATGTTGTCGCGTGCGCGGGCGACGTCCTGCGCCCCCTGGATGAGCTGCCCGGCGAACGGGGACGTGGCGATCTCGTCGGACACGAAGCCGATGGACTGCGACCGCTGCGTGCGCAGGGTCCGCGCCGCGGCGTTCGCCGCGTACCCGAGCTGCTCGGCGGCCTCGCGGACACGGTGCCGCGTGTGCTCGGGGATCCGGCGGCCGGGCACCTTGTTCAGGACGAGGGAGACGGTCGTCGTCGAGACGCCTGCCGCTTCCGCGACGTCCTTGATCGTGATGCGCCGTTGCATGAGATCCCCATTGATCAATCGTTTGACCGCTGTGATCAAACGATGTACCGGATGTCCGGAGATGTCAACAGTCCCGAGCGCCCGGTACCGCCGCTGCCGTGGGCGTCGGCGCCCGCGCCGCGGGTTCCGGTCGCGTGCCGCGTGCCGCGTGCGGCGTGCGGCGTGCGGCGTGCGGCGTGCGGCGTGCGGCGTGCGGCGTGCAGGGGTGTACCCCTGGTGCACCCCTCCCCAGGGACTCCTCCCCCCGCCTCGGCATGCCTAGCGTCGTGAGCACGGACGCGGTCGGCCCGGCCGGCGTCCCCACCCGGCCGGTCCGCACCGCAGGTCGCGGAGCCGCCCCGCCCCCGGCCCCCGCCCGTCGGAGTGACGACGCCGGACCGACGAGCCCCAGGAGACACCCGCCGTGAGCCTCACGTACGCCGCCCCCGCTCCCCCGGTCGCGAGACCACCCGCCGACCGGCTGCCGTGGCGTGCCCTGTCGGTGCTCGCGCTGCTCGGGTTCCTGCTCGTCTCCACCGAGACGATGCCCGCCGGCCTGCTGCCGCTGATCAGCGCCGGGATGGGCACCTCCGAGGGGATCGCCGGTCAGTAGGTCAGCGCCTACGCGCTCGGCACGATCGTGGTGACCGTCCCGGCGATCGCCCTGACCCGCGGGTTCCGGCGCAAGCCGCTGCTGCTGCTGGGGGTCGTCGGGTTCGTGCTGGCCAACGTCCTGACCGCCGTCGCCCCGGACGTCGTGCTCGCACTCGTCGCCCGCTTCGTGGCGGGCGGCTTCTCGGGGATGCTCTGGGGGCTGCTCGCCGGCTACGCCGTCCGGATCACACCCCCGGCGCTCACCGGCCGAGCGCTGTCCCTCGTCGCCGCCGGCGCCCCGGTCGGCATCGCCTTCGGGACGCCGCTGGGCACCTGGCTCGGCACGACGTTCGACTGGCGGTGGTCGTTCGGTGGCCTGGCCGTCCTCACCGTCGTCGTGCTCGCGCTGGCGGCGATCCTCGTGCCGGACGCGGCCGGGCAGCCCGCGGCCACCGGGCTGCCGCTCGCCCGCGTCGTGCGCATCCCGGGCGTCGCGGCGGTGCTCGCCGTGATCTTCGCCTGGATGCTCGGCAACAGCACCGCCTACACCTACGTCGCGCCCTACCTGCGCGACGCCGGGTCCGGGGTGTCCGTCGAGCTGCTCCTGCTCGTCTTCGGGATCGCCTCGATCGGCGGGCTCGCCCTGACCGCGGCGCTCGTCGACCGTCACCCGCAGGCCCTCGTGCTGGCGTGCACCGCCGTCTTCGCCGCCGCCGGCGTGGTCCTGGCCCTCGGCCATCGCTCGCCCGTCGCGGTCTACGTCGCGGTGGTGCTCTGGGGCGTCACCTTCGGTGGTGCGTCACCTCAGCTGCAGCGACCGCTCAGCGCCGTGAGCGGGGACGATGCCGACGTGGCGAACGCGTTCCTTCCCGTCGCGTTCAACCTCGCGATCTTCGCCGCGGGCGTCCTGGGGGCCGTCCTGCTGGGCGCGGCCGGCGGGCTCGTCCTGCCGCTGGCGATGACCGTCTTCGGCGTCGTCGCCCTGCTCGTCGTGGTCGCGTCCCGCCGCTCGGTCTACCCGGGCGCACGATGAGCGCGACCGCGCGCCACGGCGGTCTCGCCGTCGCCCTCGTGCTCTCCCTCACCGCGTGCACCGCCACGCCCGAGCCGACAGGACCCGCGATGACCCGTCCACCCGCCGAGCCGGCCCCGACGGCGACTCCCGCACCCGACGGCACGCCGGGGCCGGCCGAGCCCACCGCGCCGACCCGGGAGACGGCCCTCCTCCTCACGATCGGTGACACCACCGTGCCGGGGCGGCTGTGGGACAACCCGGCCGCGCACGACCTGGCCGCCCGGCTGCCGCTGACGCTGACGTTCGGCGACCACGGCGCGGTCGAGAAGACGGCGCGGCTGGACCCGGCGCTCACGATGGACGGCATGCCGGCCGGCGACGACCCCGGACCCGGCGAGATCGGCTGGTACGCCCCGTCCACGGACCTGGTCCTCTACTACGGCGACGTCGGGTACTGGGACGGGATCGCCCGCCTGGGCACCGTGGACCCCCGCGGCGTCGCGCTGCTCGCCGAGGGCCCGGAGGTCGTCACGGTGACGATCGCGCGCGCCGACGACTGACCCCGATCGCGTCGCCCGCGGCCGACCGGTGCTCGCGCGGCCGTCCGCCCCGGCCGGCGACCGCGCCGGAGCGACCGCGGGGGCGACCGCGGGGGCGACACGCTTGCCCGATCGCGTGGTCCGCACGCGGACGGTCCGACGGACCCTTGGCAGCCTCGCCGGCCGTCGCCACAGTGGTGCCATGACCACGGCCGACACACTCCCCGCCACCTTCGAGGGCGAGGTCCTCGTCCCCGGCTCGTCCGCGTACGACGCCGCGCGCACCGTCTGGAACGGCGCCGTCGACCGCCGCCCGGCATACGTGGTCCGGTGCGCCGGCAGCGACGACGTGCGTGCTGCCGTGCGCGTCGCGCGCGAGCTCGGCCTGCCGCTCGGCGTCCGCGGCGGTGGGCACAGCGCCGCGGGGTGGGCCGTGCCGGAGGGCGGGCTCATGATCGACCTGTCCCGGATGCACGGCGCGGCGGTCGACCCCGCCGCCCGGACGGCGCAGGTGCAGGGCGGGGCGCTGCTCGGGTCGCTCGACGCCGCGGCTCAGGCGCACGGGCTCGCGACGACCGCGGGGATCGTGTCGCACACCGGCATCGGTGGGCTGGCGCTCGGGGGAGGCGTCGGCTGGCTCGCGCGGCAGGTCGGGCTGACCTGCGACAACGCCCTCGGGTACGAGGTCGTGACCGCCGAGGGCGAGCTGGTCCGCGCGACGGCCGACGAGCATCCCGAGCTGTTCTGGGCCCTGCGCGGCGGCGGCGGCAACTTCGGCGTCGTAACGCGCTTCGACCTCAGGCTGCACGACACCGGGACGCAGGCGCTCACCGCCGAGGTCGACCTCGACGCCGGGCGCGGGCTCGACGCGCTGCGGACCTGGCTGACGCGAGCCCACGAGGCCCCTCGGCGCGCGACGCTCTACGCGGAGGTCCGTGCCGGCGGGCCGCTCACGCTCGGCCTCGTCTGGGTCGGCGCACCCGACGACGCGGCGCCGCTCGTCGCCGGGCTCGACGGCCTCGGCACCCCCCTGGCCCGCCGGGTCACGGCCCTCCCCTACCTCGACCTGCAGCGGCGGTCGGACGTCGGGGCGGCGCACGGCTACCGGCGCTACGCGAAGAGCCACTACGTCCGGGAGCTGCCGGACGCGGCGCTCGAGGCGTTCCTCGCCCACACCGAGGCCGACGTCGGTGCGGCGAGCCTCGTCGCGTACGGCGGCGCCATCGCGGACGTCGAGCCGGGCGCGACGGCGTTCGCGCACCGCGACGCGCGGTTCGAGTACGGCGTCGGTGCGCGGTGGGAGGACCCCGCCGACGACGAGCGCCACGCCGCGACGTGCCGCCGGCTCGCCGCGACGATCGAGCCCTGGAGCGTGGGGGTGTACGTCAACGCGCTCGGCGCCGAGGGAGCCGCCGGGGTGCACCGGGCGTACGGGGCCGCGACCTACGGCCGCCTCGCGCAGGTGAAGTCGGCGTGGGACCCGGAGAACGTCTTCCGCCTGAACCAGAACATCCCGCCCGCCTGACGGCCGCGCTCACCGTCGACCCGAGCACCCTGCCCCGAGTCGTCGCGTGCCGTCGTCCCGCGCCCCCTGCGCGTGAGCAGCCCGCTCGCGACGAGGGCTGCGGTCCGGCCGGTGCCACCCGACCGGCTCGCCCCCGACCTGACGTCCGACGCCGCGGCTGTCTCAGCAGCGGGTCGCGGGCGAGCGGAGCGGCGGGGTGCCGTAGAAGTTGGGGTTGTAGACCCACATCTTGCCCTCGTACGTGTTGACCGCCCACCAGATGTTGCCGTGGGCGTTCGTCATCCAGCAGTTCAGCGCCACGTACTGCGAGACGGTGATCCCGGCCCGCTCGACGACACCGCAGCTGGCGTAGGGGCCGGACCGCAGCGGTGCGTCGATCTCGACCTCGGCGGACCCGCCGGACCTGTCGGGCGTCAGGTGACCGCACGAGTCGGCCTGTGCCGGTGCGGCGCCGACCGCGCACAGCGTCGCGGCGAGCGTCGCCGTGATGAGTGCGCCGGCCAGTGACTTCGTCCGAGACTTGATCGCCATGATGTGATCCCGCTCCCCTGATGCGTGGTCGTGACGTACGTCCGTGCACCGCATGATGTCCTGCGCGGGCGGTTCGCGCGCGCGATGCGGCTCGGGTCGACCCGGGCCGGCGCCGCGCGGGGTGGGTCTTGCCCCACCGCGGCGCGGCTGCTTGCATCGTCGGATGTGGCGACACCGAGGTCGGGGGGCCGGGACGCTCGCGGTGGGCGTCCTCGCGATGGTGGCGCTCGCCGCACCCGCGCGTGCCGACGTCCCGCCGGTCAACCCGGTGACGCTGGGGACCACGCCCGCGGCCAACGGCGGTTTCACGGTGTTCGTCGAGGGCGACACGCTGCTCGCCGCCGACGAGTCGGAGGGCTCGATCGCCACCGGCGGGAACCTGGCGTTCACGTCGACGTACAACGTCGCGTTCCAGACGGACATCACGGCGACGGGCGGCATCGGTCTGCTCGTCGGCGGTGACGTCGAGTGGCCGGCCGACCAGGACGTCCTGCGGGTCGAGCAGGGCGAGATCCGCGTCTTCGGTGACCCGGTGACGTTCGACCTGCGCGACACCGACCAGAACGGCGTCCCCGACCTGGCCTGGCGCCTCGTGCCCGAGGGCGCGGCCTACGAGTCGGCGCCGCGGGTCGAGGGCCGGATCGTGCAGGATCCCGCCACCGTCGACGACCCCGTGCCCGGCCTGGACTTCACCGCCGCGTTCACGCGATACCGCGCCCTGTCGACGGCGCTCGCCGCCTGCCCGGTCAACACGCGGCTGCTCGACGCCAACGGCAACCCCGTGACCCTGCCCGCGCCGCCGGGCACCAACGCGGTCGTCGAGATGACGCCGGGGGTCACGAACGTCCTGACGATCAGCGGGCCCGACCTCGCGAGCCTCTCGACGCTGTCCTTCTCGCTGCCGCCGACGGCGGGCACCCCGCTCGTGGTGAACATCCTGGGCGACCAGCTCGACGGCCGCGCCCCGCAGCTCGCCGGCGTCGGCGGGGCGCAGGCGCCGTACATGCTGTGGAACCTGCCCGAGGCGACGTCGGCGCGGTACACCGGCGCCGGTGCCGTCGAGGGAACCGTGTACGCCCCGTTCGCGGACCTGTCCTGGGACACGACGATCAACCTCCAGGGCAACGTCATCTCCCGGAGCTTCGAGCACGCCACGGGCGCGGCCGGCGCCGCCCCCCGCGAGCTGCACGACTTCGCCTTCGCCACCACGGTGTCGTGCGCGTCCGCGACCGGATCGCTCACGCTCGTCAAGCAGACCGCCGGCGGCGGACCGGCCGCTCCCGAGGACTGGACGCTGAGCGCCGACGGTCCCACGCCGGTGTCGGGGGCGACCGGAGACCCGGCCGTCGTCGGCGTCCCCGTCACCCCCGGGGACTACGTGCTGTCCGAGTCCGGCGGTCCGGACGGGTACGCCCCCGGGACGTGGACCTGCGACGACGGGACCCTCTCGGGCGAGACCCTCACGGTGGCGGCCGGCGAGGTGATCGTCTGCACCGTGGTCAACACCTGGCTCGGCGGACCGACGCCCACACCGACCCCGCCCGCTCCGACGCCGCCGGCTCCGACCCCGTCGCTGCCCCCGGTCGTCGACCCCGGCACACCCGGCGCGGGCTCCCAGCTCGCCGCGCTGCCGGCGACGGGAGGCCCGTCGGGCCCGACGCTCGCCCTCGCGCTCGGTGTCACCGCCCTGGGCGCGGCCGTCCTGGTCCTTCGGCGCCGCGCCGGGAGCTGATCCCGCGCGCCTCCCCGGCGACGAGGACCGCTCGCGTCAGGTGCGCGGCTGATCGGGCTCCGGCTCGTCCTCGACGGTGGAGGCACGCAGGTCGTGCACGAGCGCGAGCACGTCGTGCACCGCCGGGCGCAGCGGCCGCAGGCGCGAGAGCCGGACCAGCCGGTCGACCAGCGGGGCGGTCCGGCGCACCAGGTGACGGGTCCTGCGCTGCCTGCGGCTGGTGTCGTGCACCCAGAAGAGGGTCACGCCCATGTGCGCGAGCCAGAGCAGCTCGGGCAGCTCGGCGAGCAGACGCTCGTCGGCCTTGAGGTCGCTGCCCTCGACGACGGCCCGGTAGATCGCGGTCGAGGCCTCCCGGGGCCGGCTGCTCTCCGCGCTGAACGGGTTGAGCGGGCTCGTCGGCTGCGCCGCCACGGCGAAGAACCGTCCGGCGAACTGGTGGTACGCGGCCGCCGCCTCGAGGAACGACTCCTCCGCGATCCGCAGCCGCGAGGGGAAGTCGCGGACGCCGACCAGGCGCTCGAGGGCCAGGTCCCGGTGCTCCTGCTGGATCCGGTCGTAGAAGCCCTGGACCAGGTGCTCCTTGGAGGCGAAGTAGTAGTACGCGTTGCCGAGGCTGACGCCCGCCTCCGTCGCGACGGCACGCATCGTGGTCTTCTCGTAGCCGCGCTCCTGGAACAGCGCCAGCGCCGCCTTCTCGATGCGGGCCCGGGTCTCCTCGCCGCGTCGGGACGGGGTGGCGTCGGCCGGGGCGGCGCTCGGGGGGTCGGTCGGTGCGGCGGTCATGCGCTCAGCACGACCCCTCGGGCCCGACACGCTCCGTGGGCGTCACTGTGCTGCCTCCGCTCCCGGACGGGTCCTCGTCACCCTGCGCGTCACCCTATCTCCGCGTGGCGGTGACGCCCGTGGCGCCGGCGGCAGCCACCTCGCCCGGTCCGGTGCCGCGGGACGCGGAGCCGGTGCGGACGAGGGGCGCCACGAGGGACCGACGATCGCGGGGGTCACGCGCGCGGGACGAACGGGTTCCCGTAGGCAGGAGGCGCCGTCGGCCCACCGTGCTGCCGCGACGGGTCGTAGGCGCCGTGCGGCTGGTCGGGGACGAAGCGGTGGCGGCGCACCCGGCTCAGGACGAGGACGTTGGCGAGGTGCAGCGCGCCGAGCAGGAGCGTCACCGCCCCGAGCTTGGAGGCCAGGGCCTCGATGGCGTGCTGGGCCGAGGTGACCGGCTCGCCCACCCGGAGCATGAGCGAGACGAACCCGAGGTTCACGAGGTAGAAGCCGACGACCAGGAGCCGGTTGGTCGCGGCGGCCACCTTCTCCTCGCCGTGGAAGACGTCGACGAGGAAGACCTCCCCGTTCCGCGTCAGGGTCCTGGCGACCCAGACCGTCAGCGCGACGCTGACCGCGATGTAGCCGAGGTACGTGAGGACGGTGGGATTCATCGGGTCGCTCCTGGGCAGGGCGTCAGCCGAGTGGTCGTCGGCCAGTTGAACGTGTTCAACACGTCCGACGCTAGTCGCGGTCTTGAACATGTTCAAGTGACGCTGGTCACGGCGGACGCACGCGTACCGTGCTGTGCAGGCGATCGACGCGATGGCGCCGTCGATCGCGCCCCACCCGGAGGTCGAGGAGGCGCAGATCGTGGGTACGCAGTCGCACACCGCTCAGACCCTGTCCGGCGACCAGAGCCTCGTCCTGCCGGAGTTCGACCAGCCACCGACCGACCCGCTCGAGCTGCTGGGGCGGTGGATCAGGTCTGCCGAGGATCGAGGGGTGCGCGAGCCTCGGGCTGCCACGCTCGCGACGACGGACGGTCGCACGGTGTCGAGCCGAACCATCCTGGTGAAGGACGTCGCCGACGGACGGATCCTGTTCGGGACCCAGCTCGGCAGCCGCAAGGGCCACGACCTGGGCCGCGTCCCCCACGCCAGCCTGACGTTCTACTGGCGCGAGACGCTCCAGCAGCTCAACGTCAGCGGGCCGGTGTCCAGGCTCTCCGACGAGGAGTCCGATGTCCTGTTCGCCGGTCGCACACGCGAGGCTCAGGCTGCGGCATCCGTGTCGGAGCAGACCCAGCCTCTCGCGGACGAGACCGTGTTGCGGCGCGGCGTCGAGGCCGTGCTCGAGACACCGCACGACATCGCACGACCGGCCGGGTGGGCGGGTTTCGCGCTCGTGCCCGAGCACCTCGAGTTCTGGCACGGGCGCGCCGACCGGATGCACCGTCGGCTCGCCTACGCCAGGTCGAGCGCGGGTTGGCGCGCGGAGCGGCTCCAACCCTGACCACCCCCGGTCCTGAGTCCGGGCGGACCGAGCCCCTACGGGCGGCCCGGCTGGCGGTCACCCCACGTTCACGGGGAACGCCGCTCCGGTAGCGGTAGGCCGCGGGCCCTCCCGCTCGGGCGCGCCGACGCTGCACCACCGGGCAGGCGAGGACGCGGGCGCCCGCGAGGGCGGCGTCACGGGCGTGCGCACTGGCCGCTGCGCGTCCCGGCGACGGCGAGCCGGTCCCGCAGCACGACGCCGCGCGGCCCGGTGTTCCCGGTGCAGACGAGGTCACCCGCGACGGCGAGGTCACCCAGCACGACGGTGTGCGGGTTGTCGACGACCCGTACCGACCCCGCGACGGACGAGTGGCACCGCAGCCGCCGCTCCTCGCCGACCCGCGACCAGCCCTGGACGCCCGCGACGGTCAGGTCGCCCCCGACGACCCCGCGGCACACCAGCACGTCGGTCGCGCCGGTCGAGGTGAGGTTCCCGGTGACGGTGGTGCGGTGCGCGATCAGCCGTCCGCCGGTCGCGTCGAGCGAGCCGCCGACGAGCACGTCCCAGAGCCGGAGGGTGCGGGTCGTGTCGACGTCGACGTCCCCGGTGACCGTGACGGCCCCGAGCGTGAGCTCGTCGGCGGTGCCGCGCACGCTTCCGCCGACCCACGAGTAGGCGATCGCCGGCGCGACCGTCCCGGACGTGGCCACCGAGACGTCGCCATGCACCTCGGACTCGCGCACGTACGCGGGACCCGCCACGGCCAGCTCGCCGTGGACGCCGCTCCGATGCATGTCGAGGTCGCCGTCGGGGAGCACCGTGAGATCGCCGACGACGTTCGAGTACAGCACGCTGCACCCCGCGTCGGCGATCACGTGGCCACGGACCATGACGTCCCACACGGTCCCCTCGGGGTTCTCCCGCATGAGGTCGCTGCACAGGTACGTGGGCAGGTCGGGCGCGGCGGCGACCGGCAGGGCGGGTGCGGCGACGAGCGCTGCCGCGAGCGCACCGACCGCCAGCGCGCGACGGGACGGGGAGGTGACGGGGTGCACGGGTCCTCCGGTGGGCTGGTCGGGTCGCGTGGTGGCGGGCAGGTCGTGGGCGCTCCGCCGCCGGGGCGACGGTGCGGCGGCGTCGCTCAGTCGCACGCCGGAGAGCGGGTGCCGGCGACGACGAGGGTCTCGTGCTGCACGACACCGAGGCGGCCGGTGTTCCTCGCGCACGTGAGGTCGCCGGTCACGTGCAGGTCGCCGAGGATCACGCTCGACGGGTTGTCGAGGACGTGCACCGACCCGCCGACGGTGGTGCGGCAGTACTCGGTGCGCTCCTCACCGACGCGGGACCACAGCCGCACGCCGCGCACGGTCAGGTCACCGCCGACGCCCGTCCGGCACACGAGCACGTCCTGCGTCGCGGCGGCCGTCACCGAGCCGTGGAGCGAGGAGTCGTGGACGACGAGCCGGCCGCCGCGCGCCGTGAGGTCGGTGTGCACGAGGCTGTCCCGGACGCGGGTGACGACGGTGGAGGTGACGTCGACCGACCCGAGCACCGCGGAGCTGACGAGGGTGAGGTCGCCGGTCGCGCCGCGCACGTCGCCGCGGACCCGCATCCGCTCGAGGGTGACGGTCCACTCGGCGCCCTCGAACCCGCCGGGCTCGTCGCCGGTGGCGACGAGGACGTCACCGTGGACGGTCGACGTGTCGAGCCACGCCCCCTCGCCGAGCTCGACGTCGCCGTAGACGGTCGTGCCCGACATCGAGACGGTCGGCCAGGTCGCGGGCCCGTCGGCCGAGCGGACGTCACCCAGCACCGTCGACCCGTGGAGGTGCACCGCCAGGGCGTCGGGCAGGACCACGACATCGCCCGTGATGTAGACGCCGGCCGTCGTGCAGGACGCGTCCACCACGAGGTCCCCGTCGACGGTCCGGTCGTGGACGAGGTCCCACTGCTGGTCGAAGGTGAGGGAGCTGCACAGCACCGCAGGTCGCGCGCTCGTCGAGGCGCCGGCGGCGGGTGACCCGGCCAGGGCGAGGGCCAGGGTCACGGCTGCGACCGCGACGGTACGACGTGTCGACCTGCTCATGGTCCCCCCCAGGCGCTGGCGGCGTCGACGACACCCCAGTATGCGCCGCGGGGAGGTCCGACCATCCCACCGCTCCGGCCTAGGCTGACCGGATGCCCGAGCAACCAGCACGACGTCCGCGCGTGGAGGAGCTCGCCTGGGAGCCGACGAGGATGGGCGACCTCAGCCTGCGTCGGCGCGTGGACCCGGTGACCAGGGCCGACGTGCTCGAGATCAAGCTGGGCGACGAGTTCCTCATGTCGAGCCTGTTCACGGTGGCCGAGGAGGAGCTCGCGCGGCTCGGGCTGGCCATGACCGGGGTGCCCGCCGAGGGTGGTGCGGCTCCGCTCGACGTCGTCGTCGGCGGTCTCGGGCTCGGGTACACCGCGCTCACCGTGCTCGAGGACGCGCGCGTCGGCTCGCTGGTGGTCGTCGACGCGCTGGCGGAGGTGATCGGCTGGCACCGCGCCGGCCTGATCCCGGCCGGCGCCGTCCTCACCGCCGACCCGCGCTGCCGGCTGGTGCACGCCGACTTCTTCGCCGCCCTCGCGTCCGACGACGGTCTGGACCCCGGCACGCCCGGCCGCCGGTGGGACGCCGTCCTGGTCGACATCGACCACTCGCCCCGCCACGTGCTCAACCCCCGCCACGCGAGCTTCTACACGCCGGCCGGCCTGCAGCGGCTGGGCGAGCACCTGAAGCCGGGCGGCGTGTTCGCGCTGTGGTCCAACGACCCGCCGGACGACGCGTACCTGGAGCTCCTCCGCACCCTGCTGGTCGACGTCCGGGCGGACGTGGTCGCCTTCCCGAACCCCTTGCAGGGCCGGGACGCCACCAACACCGTCTACCTCGGGCGCGCGCCGGGCTGATCCCCGGGTCGTCAGAGCCGGCTCACTCCCGGTCGACGGGAAGGTCCTCGATCAGCGGGAACCCGGCGAGCTCGAGGTCGACCGAGCGGGTCGCCGGGTCGAGCGCCGGGAACGTCGCGGTGAAGAGGAACGGGGTGGCGGCGTCGACCTGCTCGGACAGGTCCGAGCACAGGCACTCGACGGTCTCCTCGGGGGCGGTGCTCAGCGCCGCGAGGGTGGGCTGGTACCGGATGCTCTCCGCGGGGACCTGCAGGGCCAGGCCCCGCACGTCGTGCGCGAGGCGGACGTCCGGGCTCAGGTACGTGCTCGACACCTGCAGGTCCCCGTCGCCGAGGTACGTCAGGCGCAGCACGAGCGTCGTCGCCTGGTCGTCCGCGGAGATGTCGACGACCTCGAAGCGCGCCGGCGTCGGGACGTCCTGGTAGGCGAGCTCACCCTCGACCGAGCGCAGCACCTCGTCGTCCTCCTGC
Source organism: Cellulomonas sp. NS3 (assembly GCF_024757985.1). Classification (NCBI taxonomy): domain Bacteria; kingdom Bacillati; phylum Actinomycetota; class Actinomycetes; order Micrococcales; family Cellulomonadaceae; genus Cellulomonas; species Cellulomonas sp. NS3. Next base: position 4,726,002 of record NZ_CP103289.1, read on the forward strand.
GCGGAGACCGCCTCGATGAGCTCGGTGGCGGTCCAGTCCGGCTCGCCCGACGGCGTGTCGACAGGCGAGGGGGCGTCGTCCCCGGTGCAGCCGGCGACCAGGAGGACGGACGCGAGGACGACCACCGCGTGCCACGGCGCGCGGCGTGCAGCACGCACCCGACGTGCCTGCCGGATGCCGGTCACTGGCCACCACCCGTCACCTGGTACACCACGGTCACGCGTCGGTTGGCCTGCTTGCCGTCGTCGGTGTCGTTGCCGGCGATCGGCTCCGACTCGCCCTTGCCGACGCTCACGAACGTCACACCACCGCCGGACGCGGGCTCGAGCGACTCCCGCACCGCGAGGGCGCGGTTCTCCGAGAGCGTCTGGTTGAACTCGTCGGTCCCGTCGGCGTCCGTGTGCCCGGTCACGAGCACCTCACCGGTCCCGCGTGCGGCGATGTCCGCCGCGAGACCGGCCAGCACGGTCTCGGCCTGCGAGCCCGGGTCCGTGGCACCCGACGCGAACAGCACGTTGGTGTCCAGGGTCACCGCGACCTCCTGCGGGCTCTCCTGCGCCTGGGCGATCGCCTGGAGGTCACCGGAGCGACGCAGCAGCGTCCACGTGACGGCGGCCGGGTCCGCGTCCGCCAGCTCCGCGCCCTGGGGCACCTTCGGCCAGCCTGCGCCGAGCAGGGGCGCCGGCTCGTCGCTCACAGGCTCCAGGGCGCCGTCCTCGACCGGGATGCCGGGCACCATCGTCCCCGACGGCATCCGCACCTGCACCGTCGTCGTGGTCGGGGGCAGCGCGGGGAACACGGCCCAGCCGACGACGAGCGCGCCCCGGTCGGTCGACAGGTCCCGGTTCCCGGTCGCGAACGTCGAGTCGGCGTCCCGCAGCGGGGTGGACATCGTCGTGGACGCGACGTCGACGAGGCCGAGCTCCGTGGCGTACGCGGGGTCGTAGAGGCTCGCGGACGTCTCGAACACGCTCTCGGCGAGGAGGTCCTCGTCGGCGTCCGGCGCGACACCGAGGGAGTAGTAGAGGGCCGTGCCCCCCTCGACGCGGCGAACGCCGTGCACGAAGCCGACGACCTCGGGGCTCCGCGGGTCCCACCCCTTGCGGAACGTGAAGGAGCCCAGGACCGGCACGTCCTGCCCGTCGACCACGACGACACCCGAGGGCACGCCGTCACCGGGCTCGGACGCCGCGGTCGCCGGCAGGGCCGCCGGGAGGAGTGCGCCCGCGAGCGCGAGCACGCCCACCCGCCTCGCCACACCGTGAACCGTCATGAGCTCCCGCCTCTGGTTGTGCGCGCACGCGGCGTCCGCGCGAGACCGCCCGCGACCTCGGCGGCAGGCCGCGCCGTCGTCCTCCGGTCGTCGAGGAGCTCGAGGCCCGATCCACTGTAGGCGCCCTCCGACCCACACCACCCTCCGATATATGTGGAGCTACGTGTAGATGTTGGCGCGCAGATGACGACTTTTGCTTGACGCCCGACAAAAGGGATCCCTACGGTCAGCTCATGGTCGACGGCGACTCACCGGAAGCTCCGGGTGCCCTGCTGCTGCAGGACGGTTCCTGCCGCAGCGGGGGGGCGTCACTGCTGACGCCGGAGCCGAGGCGGTCGACCTCGCGCGGTTCACCGTGACCGACCCGCGACCGGCCCTGCCCGCCACGTGGTCCACCCGGCGCTGCCGCTGCGCAGACGCCTCACGCGAGGGCCACCTCGCACCGCACGTCCCCAGGACGACCACCCTTCAAGGAGGAAGAGTGCGACCACGAACAGCTCGACGCCCCAAGGCCCTCGCGGCCCTGCTGGGCCTGTCCCTGCTCGGTTCGGCGGTGACGGCGACAGCCCTGCCGGCGGCCGCAGCCGACGACGACCTGCCACCCCAGCAGCCGGGCGTCACCCTGCGGACCTACGCCCTGGGGGTGGCGCAGCAGTCGATCTGCCAGATCCGGCCCGGCACGACCCCGAACGTCGACAAGCACATGGCGACGATCGACTGGACGACGCCCGAGGAGTTCGGCGCAGCGGACAACTTCCGCTCCGACGTGATCGCCACCCTGCACACCGCCGTCGCCGGGGAGTACACCTTCCGCCTCACCAGCGACGACGGGTCCAGGCTCGTCGTCGACGACCAGCTCGTGGTCGACCACGACGGCCTGCACGAGGCGATCCCCAAAGACGGCGTGATCACGCTGGCCGCCGGCCACCACGACCTGCTGGTGGAGTACTTCGAGGCCGGCTTCGACCAGGGCCTGCGCCTGGAGTGGCGCACGCCGGACGCGGACGCGTTCGTCGTCGTGCCGTCGTCGGCCCTGAGCACGGACCGGGACGTCGTGCGCGTGACCGCGCCCGGGACCAAGTCCTGTGCGGGGGACAAGGACACCCCGGGGGACGGGCTGCGGCTGGATGCCGTCCACCCGAACTACACGCTCACCGACCTGCTGCCGGACGGCTTCGAGCCCATGGTGTCGGCGCTCGACTGGACCGAGGAGGGCGACCTCGTGGTCGTCACCGCAGGGTCCGTGAGCCCGAGCGGACCGGTGCCGGACCCGGAGCCGGGCGAGGTGTTCGTGCTCAGCGGCGTGACGGGTGAGACCGACGCCGAGCAGGTGACCGTGACGAAGGTGGCCACCGGGCTGCTCAACCCCATGGGCGTAGCCGCCGTCGACGGGTCCCTCTACGTCTCGGAGCGGGACCGGCTCACGGAGCTCACCCCGGACACGGACGGCGACGGCCTGCTCGAGCACCGCACGGTGGCCGAGTGGCCGTACGGCGGCAACTTCCACGAGTTCGCCTTCGGCCTCCTCCACGACGACGACTACTTCTACGTGACGCTGTCGGTCGCGATCGACAACGGCGGCGCGACGACGGACCCACAGCTGGCCGAGAACCGCGGGACGAGCATCCGGGTCGACCGGGAGACGGGCGAGATCCACTACGTCGCCGGTGGTCTGCGGACCCCGAACGGGCTCGGCTGGGGTCCGAAGGGCGAGATGTTCGTCATGGACAACCAGGGCGCCTGGCTGCCGTCGTCGAAGCTGCTGCACATCGAGCAGGACCGGTTCTTCAACCACTACACGAACCCCGCGGGACCGTTCGACGCGAACCCGGTGACCAAGCCGGTGCTGTGGCTGCCCCAGAACGAGATCTCGAACTCGCCGAGCAACCCCGTGCTGCTCGAGGAGGGGCCGTTCGCCGGTCAGATGCTCTTCGGTGACGTCACCTACGGCGGGCTGCAGCGGGCGTTCCTCGAGGAGGTCGGGGGCGAGTACCAGGGAGCAGCGTTCCGCCACACCGCCGGCCTCCAGGCCGGCGTGAACCGGACCGTCGTCGGCCCCGACGGTGCCGTCTACGTCGGCGGGATCGGCGAGGCGGGCAACTGGAGCGAGTCGGGCAAGCTCGACTACGGGCTGCAGAAGCTCACCCCGAACGGGACGAACGCCTTCGACATGACGTCGATGAGCGTCACGGAGGAGGGCTTCGACGTCCGCTACACCCAGCCGCTGTCGGAGGAGACCGCGCAGCGGATCACGCAGGACGCCGAGGCCGGCTACGACGTGCAGCAGTGGCGCTACGTGCCCACGCAGCAGTACGGCGGCCCGAAGATCGACGAGGAGGTGCTGCTCGTCACCGGGGCGGAGGTGTCCGAGGACCGGCGGACCGTCCGCCTGACCGTCGACGGCCTCAAGCCGGACCGCGTCGTGCACCTGCGTTCGCCGCGGCCGTTCACCGACGCCGACGGTGACGAGCTCTGGAGCACGGAGGCCTGGTACACGCTCAACACCATCCCCGGTTACGTGGCCCCGGACGACCTCGGCTACCACGAGGCCGAGGAGGCGCAGATGCTCGGCGGCGCCTCCATCGCGATGGACCACAGCGGCTACTCCGGCTCCGGGTTCACCGCCGGTCTCCAGGCCCCGGGCGCCTCCGTGACCTTCACGACCCAGGTCGACGAGGCCGGGACCGTCCCGGTCCACCTGCGGTACGCCAACGGGCCGAACCCCTTCCAGGGCACCAAGCGCATGTCGCTGCACGTCAACGGCGTCGAGGTCGACCCGGTGGAGTTCCCGAGCACCGGGGACTGGAAGACGTGGCAGACCCTGACCCGCGAGCTGGACCTCCGTGCGGGATCCAACACCATCTCCTTGCGCTACGAGGAGGGCGACGACGGGAACGTCAACATCGACGTCCTGCGGGTCGGTGCGGACCCGGACATCTGCGCACCGGAGGCGCCCGAGGACGGCTACACCCCGCTCTTCGACGGCACGCTGGCGAGCCTCGACGGCTGGCGCATGGCCGGGCCCGGCGGCTTCGGCCGGCAGGCCGACTGCACGCTGCGCACCCAGGGCGGTCTGGGCCTGCTCTGGTACACGGCGCAGGAGTTCGGCGAGTACACGCTCAAGCTCGACTGGAAGCTCGTGAAGGACGACAACGGCGGCGTGTTCGTCGGCTTCCCGAACCCGGGGAACGACCCGTGGGTCGCCGTCGAGCAGGGGTACGAGATCCAGATCGACGCGAGCGACGAGGCCGACCGCACGACGGGCGCCATCTACACGTTCCAGGGGGCGGACGCCGCCGCGGTCGCCCGGGCGCTCGAGCCGGTGGGGCAGTGGAACGCCTACGAGATCGAGGTGGCGGGCGAGACGATCCGCGTGCACCTCAACGGTGTGCTCGTCAACGAGTTCACCAGCACCGACCCGGCGCGTGACCTGTCCTCGGGCTTCGTCGGCCTGCAGAACCACGGTGCCGGCGAGGCGGTCTCCTACCGCGACGTGCGGATCCGCAGCACCTCCTCGTCCGGGACGTACGAGCTCGAGGACGGTGAGCTCGACGGCGGGGCGGAGGTCGGCACGGAGCACGCCGGGTACTCCGGCTCCGGCTACGTGCAGGGCTTCCAGACCCTCGGGGCCGGTGTCGCCACGACGGTGGACGTCGACGCCGCGGGCACGTACCCGGTGACGCTCCGCTACGCGAACGGCCCGCACCCGTTCGACGGGCCGAAGACCGTCTCGCTGCACGTCGACGGCACCGATCTCGGGCAGGTCACCCTGCCGAGCACCGGGGAGTGGTCGGTCTGGTCGAACGTGACGGTCGACGTCCCTCTGCAGGAGGGCGGGAACACCGTCACGCTGCGCCACGAGGACGGGGACGACGGGAACGTCAACCTCGACCGGCTGCGGGTCGGCGAGGGGGTCGCGGCCTCACCGCCCGTCACGACGGCAACGGTGAGCCCCGAGCCGGTGGACGGGTGGCACACGGTCGAGCCGATGGTGACGCTCGCCGCAGAGGACGCCGACGGCGTCGCGTCGACGCAGTACCGGCTCGACGACGGCGACTGGCTCACCTACGAGGGGCCGTTCACGGTCCCCGGGGAGGGTGAGCGCACCGTCGCTTTCCGCTCGACGGACACGCGCGGTGCCGTCGAGGAGCCGTCGACCGTGGTCGTCGCGGTGGACACGGTCGCACCCCAGGTGGCCTTCTCCGGCAATGCCGGGAGCTACACGGTCGACCAGCGGGTCACCGTCGGCTGCGCGGCGACCGACCCGGAGCCCGGGTCGGGGGTCGCCTCGACCACGTGCGCAGACGTCCAGGTCCCGGCCTGGACGTACGGCCTCGGCACCCACGCGCTCACCGCCACGGCGACCGACGTCGCGGGGAACGTGGGCGAGGGCGCCACCGAGGTGTCGGTCACGGTCACCTTCCGGTCGCTGCGGTCGCTCGTGAACACCTTCAGCGACCGCTGGGTCACCACAGCGGTCATCAACAGCACGCTGCTGCAGGCCGAGCACACGCGGAACCCCACCGCACGCAGGATGCTCCTGACGGGCGTCGAGCGGCACATCGCGCTGCAGGTCGGCAAGGCCTTCACGGCCGAGGAGGCGGAGGTGCTCACCCCCCTGGTGAGGGCGCTGCGCTGAGGAGGCGGCTGACGAGTCGGCGGGAGGAGCCCGGCACCGGACCCGGGCTCCTCCCCCGACCGCGTCCTCGCCGGGCGGACGTTCCCAGCCGTCCGGCACGGGAGCGGCTGCCCATCGCGTCTCGGGCAGGCACGCGTGCCGCGCGCTCGTCGTCGTCCCCGTCCTCGAGGTCGACGTGCTCGTGGACGGTAGCGCCGTCAGGTGCCGCAGAAGGTCCGGTAGGCGCCGAAGTCCTCGGGGGCGGGGGCGGCGTAGCGCTCGAGGCCGGCTCGCTCCTCGAAGGGAGCCGACACGGCGGCGAGCAACCCGTGGAGCGGATCGAGGTCGCCCGCGACCGCGGCGTCCAGCGCCTCCTCGACGAGGTGGTTGCGGGGGATGTAGACGGGGTTGACCCGGTCCATCGACGGCGCGTCGGGGGTCAGGGCGAGCCACCGCGCCAGCCACCCGTCGAGCGCCGCAGCGTCCGGGACCAGGCTGCGCACCGGGTCTGCGTCGCCGCGAGCGGCCGAGGCGAGCCGGCGGAAGAAGGACGTGTGATCGACGCGCTCCTCCTGCAGGAGCGTGAACAGGTCGTCCACCAGCGTCCCCGTCGCCGCATCGTCGGAGCCCTCCGGCAGGCCGAGCTTGGCACGCATGCCGGCGGACCACGCCGCGCTGTACCTCACCCGGAAGGTGCTCAGCGCCGCCGTGGCCAGCTCGACGGCCGCCTCGGCGTCCTCGTGCAGCAGCGGCAGGAGGGCCTCGGCCAGGCGAGCCAGGTTCCACTCGGCGATGACCGGCTGGTTGCCGTAGGCGTAGCGGCCCTCGGTGTCGATGGAGCTGTAGACGGCCGCGACGTCGAAGGCGTCCATGAAGGCGCACGGCCCGTAGTCGATGGTCTCGCCGGAGATCGTCATGTTGTCGGTGTTCATGACGCCGTGGACGAAGCCCACCAGCATCCACCGGGCGACGAGGGCCGCCTGCGCGGCGACGACCGCCTCGAGGAGGGCGAGAACCGGGTTCTCGGCCTCCGCAGCGGCCGGGTGGTGGCGGGCGACGGCGTGGTCGGCGAGGCGGCGCAGGAGGTCGACGTCCCCGGTGGCCCGGGCGTACTGGAAGCTCCCCACGCGCAGGTGGCTGCTCGCCACGCGGGCGAGCAGCGCGCCGGGCAGCATGGTCTCGCGGCGCACCGGACGGCCGGTCGCCACGACGGCGAGGGAGCGCGTCGTCGGGATGCCGAGCGCGTGCATCGCCTCGCCGAGGACGTGCTCACGCACCATGGGCCCCACGGCGGCGAAACCGTCGCCGCCTCGGGCGAAGGGCGTCGGGCCGGACCCCTTGAGGTGCAGGTCGCGCACGTCACCGCCGACGTCGACGAGCTCACCGAGCAGCAGCGCGCGCCCGTCACCCAGGCGCGGGGAGAAGCCGCCGAACTGGTGCCCGGAGTAGGCCTGCGCGACGGGCCGTGCGCCGTCCGGCACCCGGGCGCCCACGAGGAAGGCCACGCCGTCCTCGCTCCGCAGCCACGCCGGGTCCAGGCCCAGCTCGGCGGCCAGCGACTCACCGAGCACGAGCAGCTGCGGGGCGGGCGCCGTCTCCGCCTGCCAGGGCACGGCCATCTCGGGGAGCTCCCGCGCGAAGCGGTCACCCAGCGTGATGGTCGATGCCGGTGCGACGCTCATCGATCCACAGTACGTCGCCCACCGTGAGCGGCGACCCGGGGAGCCGTTCGGTGCGCGCCGGCCCATCGCCCACGGACCTGGTGACCGGGACCTGTGCGCCGACCCGACCGCGGAGTACCCCTGCGGGATGGTCGGAGAGCGCTCTGACGGCGGTGAACGGTCCGGACGAGAAGCGTGCGAACGGCCGCACGACTCTGCGGCTACTGCCGCCCGGCCATTGAGAGAGCGCTCTCTGGCGCGTACGGTTCGCTACGTCCGTGTGGTCCGATCTTGGAGGAATCATGAAGAGCAGACACACGCGGACGGCAGCGTCGCCGACCGCAGCAGGACGCGGCCCGACGTCACGTGGACGCCGTGCGGTCGCCGCCCTGATCCTCGCCGCTGCCGGCGCGCTCGCCGTGACCGTCGGACCGAGCAGCGCAGCATCCGCAGCGGAGACCGTCACGGTCCAGGCGGAGTCGTACAGCGCCCAGTCGGGCGCCGGGACCGAGAACACGGCCGACACGGGCGGCGGCCGGAACGTCGGCTGGCTCGCCGACGGTGACTGGCTGCGGTACGACGACGTCAACCTCGGGCTGACCGGCGCCCACAAGGCCACCCTGCGTCTGGCCTCGGCGAGCAGCGCCGGCGGCACCGTGGAGCTGCGTGCGGACTCACGCACCGGCCCTCTGCTGGGAACGTTCGCCGTGTCGTCCACGGGCGGATGGCAGACGTGGACCACGAAGACCGCGAGCTCGATGACGATGGCCACCGGCAGGCACACCGTCTACCTCGTCCTGCGCAGCCCTCAGGCCGGCGACTTCGTCAACCTCAACTGGTTCACGATCACCGCGGACGAGTCGCACACCATGCCCCCGATGCCGACGGCGGGCTGGATCCCCGTCGACGCTGCCCAGCAGGCCGCGGACACCGCGGCGTTCTTCGCCCTCACGCCCGAGCCGATCACCGACAACCCGGTCCGGGTCCCCGAGTTCCACGCCCTGTGCCAGGTGAGCCACCACCTCAACGACGACCCGATCGTCGCCCCGAACCAGCCCGGCGCCTCGCACAACCACACCTTCATCGGGGCGACGACCACGAATGCGGCCTCGACGTTCGACTCCCTCAAGGCCGGCGGCACGAACTGCAACCCGGTCGAGGACAAGTCGGCCTACTGGGTCCCGACCCTCTACTCGAACGGCAAGGCCGTGGACCCCGTCGGCGGGGTCATCGTCTACTACGGATCGAGCCTGCAGGACCCGAGCCGGGTTCAGCCCTTCCCTGAGGGCTTCCGGATGATCGCCGGCAACGCCAAGCAGCAGACGGACACCCCGGACAAGCAGGGCAACCACTTCTGGTGCGCGGGCATCGGCGGGGCCACCGGCAGGACCGCGGACGGCGTCATGCCGATCTGCGCGCCCACCGCCCAGCTCACCTACCAGCTGGTGTTCCCTCAGTGCTGGGACGGCAAGCACCTCGACAGCCCGGACCACAAGGCCCACGTCGCGAACCCGGTCTCGGGGAGCTGCCCGACGACCCACCCGGTCGCGATCCCGCACCTGTCGTTCGTCTTCTCCTACCCGCACGGGATGGACACGACGAACGTCACGCTCGCCTCGGGGTCGACGTTCTCGATGCACGGTGACTTCTTCAACGCCTGGGAGCCGGCAGCCCAGGCGCAGCGAGTGCGGACCTGCATCAACCAGTCCGCGAAGTGCAACGCGGCGGGCGGCTTCTGACCCGTCGTGACCCGGGGAGACCCGGTCCGGCCACGGGCCGGGCCGGGTCTTCCGGCGCGCTCGGCGACGAGGACGGCCCGGCCGTCCGACGGCCGGCTCTCGGCCGACGCGTGATCGGCGAAGCAGCCGCAACGAACGACCCGGTCGGCGGGTGACGCGGCGCCCCGTGTCGGAGGGCCGTGGTGGCATGGCGACGTGCGGGACGACCACGACGACGAGGACGACCTCGGTCCGGTCCGGTGCGCCCGCCGGGCGACCTCCGACCGGACGAGCTTCGTGGTCACCAGCGTGACGCCGGAGCTCCTCGACGCCGTGCGAGCCGCCGGCTTCCAGGAGGGCGCGGACGGGTGGGCGAAGTCGTTCCCGTCCGACACGCCGCACCTCGACGAGGCGTGGGCGAGCTTTCGGCGCCTGCTGGTCCCGTGGCTTCGGCAGGCGGCGAGGCTCGATCCCGTCCCGTGGGCCGAGGCGCTCGCCGAGACGGCCGACCGGCTCGACGCGGCGGGGATCGACTGGTGGCTCACCGGTAGCACGGCACTCGCCGTGCGGGGCGTGGACGTCGCGCCCGGCGACGTCGACCTCGTCGTGGCCGACCAGGACGCGCACACCGTCGGTGACCTGCTGCTGGACGGCCTGGTCGAGCCCGTGGCCCCGGCGGCCTGGTTCTGCCGCTGGTGGGGCCGCGCCTTCCTCGGCGCCCGCGTCGAGTGGGTCGGTGGGGTCGGGCCGGCGGCCGACGAGCCGCTGCCGCGTCGTACTCCGACCGGCCACCGGTCTCGACCGGTCACCAGTCCATGTGTGCAGTCTGCTCAGTGGGTGCCCGGCTCGGCGATGGTCGCGCGGGTGTGCGGGCTGCGTCCTCGTGGGACTGGCCCGGCGGAACACGCTCCGGGCAGCTGCCGTCGAGCGACCCCGCCTGAGTCCCTCGAGCCCTCGGAGCCCTGCCCCGACTCGCGATGGTCGTGACCGTGGGCCATGATCCGGGGGCTTTCGAATCATCGGAAGCACCAGACCCTCCGGCAGGCTCGCCGGGCCCCTTCCCTTGGAGTGCTCATGCTCGCGATCGTCGCTGCCGCGATCTTCGCCCTCGCCCTGCTCCTCGACCTCGTCGAGGCGAACGTCGGGGACGCTCTGACCCCACAGACGCTGATGTTTGCCGGTCTGTTCTTCCTCGCGCTGCACCTGGGAGGCGTCGGCGGCGCGTCGCCGGTGAACGGCGGCTGGCGGGGGCGTGGGCGGCGTGGGGGAAGTTCCCGCCGGCGGTAGGGGCTCGTACCACCCGCTCCGTCATCACGCCGGAATGCACCAAGGGAGGAGCCGCACGGGCAGCTTCCACCGCCGCTGGGCCCGGCGGCGGGAACATCCCTGCGACCAGCATCCGCTGCCAACCCTTCGGTACAGGCACCGGGACCCTCGACGTCCGGCAGCGCGGTGGTCTCGGGCCTGGCACGGCGGCCGACGTCCGCGACCGCAGACGGTCAGCCTCGGCGGCGGTGCCGGTCGACGAACGAGGAAAGGCCGAGCGCCGCGAACGTGGCTGGCCAGCACGCCCAGACCCACCACGGCGAGTAGTCGGTCGCCTTGGGAGAGATTCCGACGGCGAAGAACCCGACCGCGGCGAACGTCCAGGCCTTCGAGGCACGGGAGCTCTCGGTCCACTCTCGGCGCCGCTCGGCGTCCCGCTCTCGTGTCTCGGGCGACCTGTGCCGGTGGTGGTACACCGCCGCCAGGACGACGAGCACGATGAAGAGCGCGAGCCCGATCAGGATCGTGGTGTCGGACGGCACGGCGCCGACCGTACCGGGGCTGACCGGCCTCCGCACCGCGCAGGCTCTCGGTCAGCGGGCGCCCTGGGCTAGTCAGACTATCGACGCCGGTTGGTCACACTGTCTTGCATCTCGACGACTCGACACAAATGTCGAGATGCCGTAATGATTGACCGGCGCCGCGTCGTACTTCGACGGGAACCGGGTCTGCCAGGTTCGCGGTCGATCTTCACCGGCTCGCAAGGAGATCTCGGGTCCTCGCAGTTGTGACTTCGCCGCCGTCTACGGTGGAGGTATGCGGCACCACTCAGCCCCCATGGTCATCTCCGTACTCGCGCTGGCTCTGGCCGGGTGCGCAACTCCCGAGGCGGTACCCGGCGGCGCCGTCGGACCGGCTGAAACCCCTTCGCCTGGTCAGACCTCCGAGACGAGCGAGTCGACTGCCGCGGCTGTTGCGACTGGGAGCGCGCACGCCGAGGCGCAGGCGCGCGCTTGGCTTGATGCTGCGACCCTCCCGCCCGGAGCCGTTCCCGCCGACGCGAGCGTGGCGGCGTTCGGTTCTCACCAGGGCTGGCCCTGCGGTCCCTATGCGGAGCTTGAGGCGTTCTGGTCGATTCCTGGTTCGACCGTGAGCGAGACCGCGAACTGGCTGCGAGAGAACCCGACCGGTGCCCTCATTTCCACCGCGGTCGGCCCGGTGCCGGACGATCCGGCCTTTCAGTCGGCAGTTGTTGGGTATATCCCCGCTGACGGGGCGCAGGAGGGCATCGTCTACACCGTCAAGAAGACCCCCGACGGTGTGGCTGTGCGCGCTGAGGCCGCAGCGCACACCGCGGCCGCCGCCTGCCCCGACCTTCCGGACGGCGGGGTGCTTGGCGCGCCAGGTCAGGGGTGAAGTCAGGCCATGAGCTGCACCGAGTGCTCGGAGGTCTTCGTGTCGCAGGTCGCGCCTGGGTGAGTCGTCGCGGCGCGCTGCTGATTGATGACCGACGCGGACCGGGCGCCGTCGATAGCCGGGCTGGGAACTGCACGAAGGTCTAGGCCGACCGTCGGGGACGGTGCCAGCTGACGAGCCGGTCGGACTCGTGTGGCTTGCTGGCCGCACCTGGCGCCAGCCGGGCCTGCACCCACGAGCCCGCAGGGGACTTGAACCCCCCGCAGCCCGGCCTGCTCTCGACGCAGGGCCCGCGTCCTCGAGGGGTAGTCAGACTGGCACTGAGCCGAGCCATCGTGCATCTCGGCAGACGGGGTAGTCAGACTATCGACGCGGACTAGTCGAGCTATCTTGCATCTCGACAGCGGCGGCTCGGACTACGCCTGCATGTCCACGAATCGCGAATAGTGGCCCTGGAACGCCACTGTGATCGTGTCGGTGGGTCCGTTTCTGTGCTTCGCGACGATCAGGTCCGCCTCGCCCGCGCGAGGTGATTCTTTCTCATAGGCATCCTCGCGATGCAAAAGTATTACCATGTCGGCATCTTGCTCGATAGAGCCAGATTCGCGAAGGTCGCTCATCGCCGGCCGCTTGTCGGTCCGCTGCTCCGGGCCACGATTCAGCTGCGAGATCGCGATGACCGGAACCTCGAGCTCCTTGGCGAGCAGCTTGAGCGCACGCGAGAACTCCGAGACCTCCTGCTGGCGGGACTCGACGCGCTTGCCCGACGACATGAGCTGGAGGTAGTCGATCACGACGAGCTTGAGGTCGTGACGCTGCTTGAGCCGCCGGCACTTGGCGCGGATCTCCATGAGCGACATGTTCGGCGAGTCGTCGATAAAGAGCGGCGCCTCGGAGATCTTGCCCATCGTGGCGGCGAGCTTCTGCCAGTCGTCCTCGCCCATCTGGCCCGTGCGCATCTTCTGCAGGTGGATGCGCGCCTCGGCGGACAGCAGACGCATGGTGATCTCGTTACGGCTCATCTCGAGCGAGAACACGACCGCGGCCTGGTTGTGCTTGATCGCCGCGGACCTGACGATATCGATTCCCAACGTTGATTTTCCGATTGCCGGCCGCGCAGCGATGACAATCATCTGCCCCGGGTGCAGCCCGTTGGTCAGCCGGTCGAGGTCCGCGAACCCGGTGGGCACGCCGATCATGCCCTCGCCGCGGTGTCCGGCGGCCTCGATCTCGTCGACCGTGCCCCCGATGACCTCGCCGAGGCGGTGGTAGTCCTCGGTGGTCCGGCGCTCGGTGACGGCGTAGACCTCGGCCTGGGCGTTGTTGACGATCTCGTCGACGTCGCCGCCGTCGGTCGCGTACCCGAGCTGGACGATGCGCGTCCCGGCCTCGACGAGCCGGCGCAGGACGGCCCGCTCGCGCACGATGCGCGCGTAGTACCCGGCGTTCGCGGCGGTGGGGACGGCCGAGATGAGCGTGTGCAGGTACGGCGCCCCGCCGATGCGGGTCATGTCGCCGCGCTTGGTCAGCTCGTCGGCGACGGTCACGGCGTCGGCCGGCTCGCCGCGGCCGTACAGGTCGAGGATCGCGTCGTAGATCGCCTCGTGCGCCGGGCGGTAGAAGTCGGTGCCGCGCAGCTGCTCGACGACGTCGGCGATCGCGTCCTTCGAGAGCATCATGCCGCCGAGGACGCTCTGCTCCGCGGCCACGTCCTGCGGAGGGGTCCGGTCGTAGCCGCCTCCGGCGCGTACGCCATCGGACGGCGCGCCGTACTCGAGCTCCTCGATCGTCACAGACTTCCCCCGACTCACCGTGCACGTTGTCGAACATGTGTTCTATCAGGAGATACTGACAAGCTCCTGCGTCGTCCCCCTCGGACGCCCCCTGGAGCATCATCGCCCGCGCCGTACGCGAGGCTAAGGTGCTGCCTCCGGACACGCCAAGAACGCCGTCCACAGGCCCTGGGGACAACCCGACGGTGCTTGTGGACCCCCCTCACGGCGCTGTGCACAGGTCGTGGACAGGCCTGTGGACAATGGTGGACGAGGGCCTGAAAGACGCCTCTCACCGGGGGAGACGCCGTGCACCGTTGTGGACGAGGAGAAAGTTGGTCAGGAGTTCACAGGGTGGACGTTCGGCGTCCAGCCTCGACCGGCAGGTCCTCGCGCTCGCCGTCCCCGCCCTCGGCGCGCTCGTCGCCGAGCCCCTGTTCGTGCTCGTGGACTCGGCCGTCGTCGGGCACCTCGGGACCCCCGAGCTCGCCGGGCTCGCGCTCGCCTCGACCGTCCTGGTGACCGTCGTCGGGCTCTGCGTCTTCCTCGCGTACGCGACGACCGCGGCCGTCGCACGACACCTCGGCGCGGGCGACCGGGTCGCCGCGCTGCGGCTGGGGATCGACGGGATGTGGCTCGCCGCGGGGCTCGGCGCCGTCCTCGCGCTCGCCCTGGCGATCGCCGCGCCGTGGGCCGTCGAGGCGCTCGGGGCCGAGGGCGCCGTCGCCGGGCACGCCGTGACCTACCTGCGCTGGTCGGCGCCAGGGCTGCCCGGGATGCTCCTGGTCCTGGCCGCGACCGGCGCGCTGCGAGGGCTCCTCGACACCCGCACGCCGCTCGTCGTCGCCGCGTCGGGCGCGGTCGCCAACGCGGTCCTCAACGTCGCCCTCGTGTACGGCGCCGGGATGGGGATCGCCGGGTCGGGGCTCGGGACGGCCGTCGCGCAGCTCGGCATGGCGGCGGTGCTCGTCGTCGTCGTCGTGCGCGGGGCCCGGGCCGCCGGCGCTCCCCTCTCCCCCGCGGCGGCCGGCATCCTCGGGCAGGCCCGCGCCGGCGCGCCGCTGCTCGTGCGGACCGTCTCGCTGCGGCTCGCGATCCTGCTGACGGTCTGGGTCGCGACCGGGCTCGGCCCTGCCGTGCTCGCCGGGCACCAGGTCGTCAACGCGGTCTGGGGTCTCACCGCCTTCGCGCTCGACGCGCTCGCGATCGCCGCGCAGGCCCTCGTGGGGCACGCGCTCGGCGCCCGCGACGTCGACCGGGTCCGCGCCGTCCTGCGGCGCACGGTCACGTGGGGCGTCGCCGCCGGCGCGGTCCTCGGCGTGCTCATCGCCGTGGCGTCGCCGCTGATCGCCCGGCCGTTCACGTCGGACCCCGCCGTGCGCGACGCCGTCGTCGCCGGGCTCGTCGTCGCCGCCGTCGCCCTCCCCCTCGCCGGCTGGGTGTTCGTGCTCGACGGCGTCCTGATCGGCGCGGGCGACGGGCGCTACCTCGCGTGGGCGGGCCTCGTGACGCTCGCCGCGTACGTGCCCTGCGCGCTCGCCGTCCGCGCCTGGGCCCCCGACGGCGCGGCCGGGCTCGCGTGGCTCTGGGCGGCGTTCGCGGGCGTGTTCATGCTCTCCCGGGCCGCGACGACGGCGCTCCGGGCGCGGGGCACGGCCTGGATGGTCGACGGCCCGACGGCGCGCTGACACCGGCCGGTCGCCCGCACGCGCCCGCACGCCCGTCAGCGGCGGGCGCGCCCGCCACCGTGCCGACGACGCACGAGGCCGGCACCCTGTCAGGGCACCGGCCTCGTGTCACGCGTCCGAGCAGGTCAGGCAGCGACGACCTTGACGGTCACCGTGGCCGAGACCTCGGCGTGCAGGCGGACCTGCACCTTGTACTCGCCGGTCGCCTTGATGGGCTGACCGATCTCGATCTTGCGCTTGTCGACCGTCTGGGCGCCGTTCGCCTTGACCGCGTCCGCGATCTCCGCGGTCGTGATCGCACCGAACAGACGGCCCGACTCGCCGGCCTTCGCGGTGACGACGACGGGCTTCGACTGCAGCGAGTCGCGCACCGCCTGGGCACCCTCGAGGCTCTCGATCTCGCGGGCCTTGCGGGCCTTGCGGATCGCGGTGATCTCCTTCTCGGCGCCCTTGGTCCAGGGCGTCGCGAGGGAGCGGGGCACGAGGTAGTTACGGGCGTACCCGTCCTTCACCTCGACGACGTCACCCGGGGCACCGAGACCGGTGACCTCGTGGGTCAGGATGAGCTTGGCCATGAGTGTCGCCTCCTTCTCAGCGTGCCGACGACGAGTACGGCAGGAGAGCCATCTCGCGGGCGTTCTTGACGGCGCGTGCGATCGCACGCTGCTCCTGGACGGACACACCGGTCACTCGGCGCGCGCGGATCTTCCCGCGGTCCGAGATGAACTTGCGCAGCAGCGCAGTGTCCTTGTAGTCGACGACGTCGATCTTCGCCGCCTTGAGCGGGTTCATCTTCTTCTTGGGCTTGCGGACAACGGCCTTGGCCATCGTGGTGCTCCTTCTCAAGTACCGGAGCCCGGGGAGTTGCCATGCCCCGGGATGGGTGTGTCAGTGGTGCTGGGGCTGATCAGAACGGGGGCTCGTCGGAGAACGACCCACCAGAGGCGCCGCCCGGGGCCGGCGTGGCCCACGGGTCGTCCTGCTGCTGGTTGCCGCCGCCGCCGTACCCGCCGCCGCCGCCGTTGAAGCCGCCACCGCCGCCCCCGCCGAAGCCACCGCCGCCGCCACCCGAGCGCTGGGCCCGGGTGACCTTCGCGGTCGCGTAGCGGAGGGACGGGCCGACCTCGTCGACCTGCATCTCGTACACCGTGCGCTTCTCGCCCTCGCGGGTCTCGTAGGAGCGCTGCACGAGACGGCCCTGCACGATGACGCGGGTCCCCTTCGTCAGGGACTCCGCGACGCTCTCCGCCGCCTCACGCCACACCGAGCAGCGCAGGAACAGCGTGTCGCCGTCCTTCCACTCGTTGGACTGGCGGTCGAACGTGCGAGGGGTCGAGGCCACGGTGAAGTTCGCCACGGCCGCACCCGAGGGGGTGAAGCGCAGCTCGGGGTCCCCGGTCAGGTTCCCGATCACCGTGATGACGGTCTCACCAGCCATGCCAGCTCCTTGTGACGTCAGTTCGTCGGGGAGCTCGTCGCGGAGCTCGCCGTGGGGTCAGTGGTGCGCACCGTACTCGCGCGGTCCGACGCTCAGGCGTCGGCGCGGAGCACCTTGGTGCGCAGGACGACCTCGTTGAGGCCCAGCTGGCGGTCGAGCTCCTTGGCGGTCGCGGGCGACGCCGTGAAGTCGACGACCGCGTAGATGCCCTCGGACTTCTTCTGGATGTCGTACGCCAGGCGGCGACGGCCCCAGATGTCGACCTTGTCCACGGTCCCACCGTCGTTCTTGATGACGGTCAGGTACTTGTCGAGCGAGGGAGCGACGGTGCGCTCCTCGATCTCGGGGTCGAGGATGATCATGATCTCGTACTGACGCAGGCTCATACCCACCTCCTCTGGTCTCGGCGGCCACGGTCTGTCCGTGGCAGGAGGGTCCTCATGCGTCGCGGCACCTCGACGCGGGCCCGGAGGCCCGTGGGGTGGTGCCGCACACCGTGCCCGGGTCCCGCGTCGATCGGCGACGGCAACCCAGTGGCACAGCAGCGGTCAAGCCTACCGGCTGGAGAGCCCGGACTGAAATCCCGGCTGCACCGGCAGCGGACGCCGAGCGGGCGGGCCGGACGCGAGCACGCCGGACGCGAGCCGGCCGGACGCGAGCGGAGCCGGACGCGAGCACGCCGGACGCGAGCCGGCCGGACGCGAGCGGAGCCGGACGCGAGCGGAGCCGGGGACGACGTGCGTCCCCGGCCCCGCTGTCCCGCGTGCGCGACGGGACTACCCGCCACCGGCGTTGCCGCCGCCACCGTTCCCGCCGCCCGCACCCTCGGCGGGAGGCGGCGTCGGCGTCGGCGTCGGCTGCGGGGCCTGCGTCTGGGTCGGCGCCGGGGTCGGCGTCGGCTTTTTCGCGGGCCCCGACGACACGACGATCGTGACGGCCGAGCCCTTGTTCAGCATCGTGCCGCCGCCCGGGCTCGCGCTGATCACCCGGCCCGCCGCGACGCTGTCGGACGCCTGCTGGGACACCGCCGGCGCGAGGCCCGCGTTCACCACCGCGGCCTCGGCGTCGGCCTGCGTCTTGCCCTCGAGGCCACCCGGCACCGCGACCTGCGTCTCGGCCGGGGGCTGAGTCTCGACGGGCGCCTCGGTCGCCGTCGCGGTCGCGGTCGGCGTGGGCTTCTTGCCGACGTTCGCGCGCTTCGGGAACTGCTGGACCTCGGCGTACGCAGGCTGCTGGAACACCTGCTCCATGTACTTGGCCCACAGCGCGGAGGGCCACGACCCGCCCGTGATCTGCTTGATCGGCCGGCCGCGGCCGTCGACCCCGAACTCGGTGATGCGCACCGGGTCCTTCATGTTCTCGCCGACCTGGCTGAACGCGACGGCCGTCGCGACCTGCGGCGTGAAGCCCACGAACCAGGCCGACTTGTTGTCGGTCGAGGTGCCGGTCTTGCCGGCGATCGGGCGCCCGAGCGGCTTCACGTACGTCTCGCCCGAGCCCTTCTCGACCACCTGGGTCATCGCGAACGTCGTGTCCGCCATGACGTCAGGGGCGAACACCTGCTTGGGCTCGTCGGTGCCGCCGCGGTAGGCGACCGTGTCGGGGTCCGCGACGTAGCGGGCCTCCCGGACGATGAACGGCTTGTGGTAGACGCCACCGGAGGCGATCGTCGCGTACGCCGCGGCCATGTCGAGCGGGTGCACGGCATCGGGCCCGAGCACGTTCGACGGCTTGTCGACGAGCGGGGTCGTGATGCCGGCCCGCGTCGCGGCCTCGACGGTCTTCTGCGGCGTGACGAGGTCGTTGAGCTGCGCGTACACGGTGTTGACGGAGTCGGCGGTGGCGTCCGCGAGGTTCATCTCCGGGAGGGACGTCTCACCGAAGTTGATGATCTCCTCGTCCGGCCCCCACGAGTCCAGCTTGAGCGGGCTCGCGCCCGAGAACCGGGTCTCGAGGCTGATCCCCTGCTCGAGCGCCGCGATGAGCGTGAACGGCTTGAACGTCGACCCCGCCTGCGCGGTGTCGCGGGTCACGCGGTTGATCTGGTCGGTCAGGAAGTCCTGCCCGCCGTACATCGAGACGATCGCGCCGTCCCGGGTGTCGAGCGAGACGACGCCCATCTTGAAGTGGGCGAGGTCGGGGGTGCCCCCGGCCAGGCTGCCGTCCCAGACCGTGTTCGCCTGGG
The DNA here is from genome assembly GCF_024757985.1 of Cellulomonas sp. NS3. Taxonomy (NCBI): domain Bacteria; kingdom Bacillati; phylum Actinomycetota; class Actinomycetes; order Micrococcales; family Cellulomonadaceae; genus Cellulomonas; species Cellulomonas sp. NS3. Next base: position 4,745,037 of record NZ_CP103289.1, read on the forward strand.
CGACCAGCGCCTCCTGGAGGGGCTGCTGGATCGTCGTGACGACCTGGAGGCCGCCGGTGTAGAGGATGTCCTCGGTGATCCCCTTGGTCTCGAGCTCGTCCTTGACGAGATCCAGGATGTACCCGTTGGTGCCCGCGAGGGTGTTCGAGCGGGTGTAGGGCACGAGGGAGTCGGTCGGGAAGACCGCGGCCTCGCGGTCCTCGGCGGTGATGTGCCCGTCCTCGACCATGATGTTGAGCACGCGCTCCCAACGCTGCTGCGCCTTGTCGGGGCTCTCGGCGGGGTCCCAGTTGTTCGGCGAGGGGATGATGCCGGCGAGCATCGCGGCCTCGGAGAGGCTGAGGTCGGCGGCGTTCTTGCCGAAGTAGGACTTCGCGGCGGTCTGGATCCCGTAGGAGTCGCGGCCGAAGTAGATGGTGTTGAGGTAGCGCTCGAGGATCTCGGGCTTCTCCTGCGACTGCGAGATCTTGACGGCGAGCAGCGTCTCGCGCGCCTTCCCGAGGTAGTCCGACGTCGTCTTGCCCGTGTAGTACCGCTCGACGTACTGCTGCGTGAGCGTCGAGGCGCCCTGGGTGTCGCCGCCGCGCACGTTGTTCCAGAGGGCACGCACGATGCCGCGTGGCGAGATGCCGCTGTTTTCCCAGAACGTGCGGTCCTCGGACGCGATGACGGCGTCGCCGACGTAGTCCGGCAGCGTCGTGAGGTCGACGAGCTCGCGCTTCTGCTCGGCGAAGGTCGCGATCGGAGCACCGGGGGTGCCCTCCGGGGAGCCCTCGGGCGGGGCGAAGTACACGGTCGACGCCTGGAACTTGGCGTCCTCCGACGGGTCAGGGATCTTCGTGACGGCGTACGCCGCGACGAGCGCACCGAGGCCGAGGAACCCGACGGTCAGGAACGACCCGAGCACGAAGCGCCACGACGGCAGCCACCGGTGCAGGCCCTCGTAGCCCGAGCGGGGGTAGTCGAAGAACCGGCGCCGTCCGGCGGGCCGGCCCGCTGCGGGTACGGAGGCGACGCGCGACGCACGGCGCCGCGACGGCGCCGGGGCTCTCCGGTTGCTGCTCGCCAACGCACTGCCTTCCTGCCGGGGACTCGGGTCGCGGCCCGGGCACAGGGGGGTGCCGGGCGGACCGCCGGTTCAGTATGGACGACCGTCCTGGGCCCGGCGCCTGTTCGATGTCCGGTCTTCACATCATGGGCACCCGATCCGCGCGTCGTGCCTGCGTGTCGCACAGCGGCCGCGTGGTGCGGCTCACAGGACGCGGGCGGGCCGGCCGCCGACCGTGCCGCAGCTCCGTCCGGTTGCCGCGAGGCATCGGCGCGACGTACTGTGCGGATGTATCAAGTCGATACATCGATTCCCGGCTCCTGCGCCGGTGCAGGCCGGTGCAGGCCGGTGCAGGCCGGTGCAGGACCGACGAGCCCAAGGAGGTGCACGTGCGCGGACGTTCCGACGTCCTCGAGCCGGCCATCCTCGGCCTGCTCCACGAGGCACCCATGCACGGCTACGAGCTGCGCAAGCGCCTCAACCTCGTGCTCGGCTCGTTCCGCGCGCTGTCCTACGGCTCGCTCTACCCGTGCCTCAAGTCGCTCGTCGCGCGAGGCTGGATCGCCGGCACCGAGTCGGCCGACGCGCCGCCGCACGCCCTGTCGGGCAAGCGCGCGCGGATCGTCTACCAGCTCACGGCGGACGGCAAGGAGCACTTCCAGCAGATCCTCGCCTCGTCGGGCCCGTCGGCGTGGGAGGACGAGAACTTCGACGTCCGGTTCGCGTTCTTCGCGCAGACCGACGCCGAGACGCGGCTGCGGATCCTCGAGGGACGGCGCAGCCGGCTCACCGAGCGCCTCGAGACGATCCGCCAGTCGTTCGCCCGGACCCGGGCCCGCATGGACGAGTACACGCTCGAGCTCCAGCGGCACGGTCTCGAGCAGGTCGAGCGCGAGGTGCGCTGGCTCGACGACCTCATCGACAACGAGCGCGGCCTGCGTCGCGCCCGTCCCTCAGGTGCTGGCCACCCGGCCGTCACCGACATCCAGATAGCTGTCGACGGCGCCTCGGGCACCCCGGCACAGACAACCGAGAAGGAGCGAGGATGACCTCCATCCGCGTCGCCATCGTCGGCGTCGGCAACTGCGCCGCGTCGCTCGTCCAGGGCGTGCACTTCTACGCCGACGCCGACCCGAGCGCCCGCGTGCCGGGCCTCATGCACGTGCAGTTCGGTCCGTACCACGTGCGTGACATCGAGTTCGTCGCGGCGTTCGACGTCGACGCGAAGAAGGTCGGGTTCGACCTGTCCGACGCGATCGGCGCCTCGGAGAACAACACGATCAAGATCGCCGACGTCCCGCCGCTCGGCGTGACCGTCCAGCGCGGCGTGACCAACGACGGCCTCGGCAAGTACTACCGCGAGACGATCGAGGAGTCGGACGCCGAGCCGGTCGACATCGTCGCCGCGCTGCGCGAGGCCCGTGCCGACGTGCTCGTCTGCTACCTCCCCGTCGGGTCCGAGGTCGCCGCCAAGTACTACGCCGAGTGCGCCATCGAGGCCGGCGTCGCGTTCGTCAACGCGCTGCCCGTCTTCATCGCGTCCGACCCGGAGTGGGCCGCGAAGTTCGAGGCCGCCGGCGTCCCGATCGTCGGCGACGACATCAAGTCGCAGGTCGGCGCCACGATCACGCACCGCGTGCTCGCGAAGCTCTTCGAGGACCGCGGCGTCGTGCTGGACCGCACGTACCAGCTCAACGTCGGCGGCAACATGGACTTCAAGAACATGCTCGAGCGCGACCGCCTCGAGTCGAAGAAGCTCTCCAAGACGCAGGCCGTCACCTCCAACATCGACGAGGGCCCCCTCGCCGGCAAGAAGGAGGACCGCAACGTCCACATCGGCCCGTCGGACTACGTCGCGTGGCTCGACGACCGCAAGTGGGCGTACGTGCGCCTCGAGGGCCGCGCGTTCGGCGAGGTGCCCCTGAACCTCGAGTACAAGCTCGAGGTCTGGGACTCCCCGAACTCGGCCGGCATCATCATCGACGCCGTGCGTGCCGCGAAGATCGCCAAGGACCGCGGCATCGGCGGCCCCATCCTGTCCGCGTCGACGTACTTCATGAAGTCGCCGCCGGTCCAGATGGAGGACACCGCGGGCCGCGCGCAGCTCGAGGCGTTCATCCGCGGCGACGTCGAGCGCTGACCTCGCGTCACGCACGACCGCAGCACCCCAGCAGCACCCCGGACGAGGCCCGGCGCTCCCGCAGCGTCGGGCCTCGTCCCGGTCCCCGGTCCGGCCGGATAGCCTGACCCGGTGCGCGTGATCGGCGAGCTCCGCCAGCTCCTGCGGCTCCCGGGCTTCCGCCGACTCTTCGCCGTCCGGCTCACGAGCCAGACCTCCGACGGCATGTTCCAGGTCGGCCTCGCGACGCTGTTCTTCTTCTCCCCCGAGAACGCGAGCACCGCGACGGGGGTCGCCGCGGCGTTCGCCGTCCTCCTGCTGCCGTTCACGATCGTCGGGCCGTGGGCCGGGGTGCTGCTCGACCGGTGGCGCCGCCGTCAGGTGCTGCTCGTCGGGAACCTCGTGCGCGTCGGGCTCACCCTGACGATCGCGGTCCTCATGGCGACGAGCGGCGTCGGCCCGGCGGTGTACGTGCTCGCGCTCGTGACGCTCTCGGTCAACCGGTTCCTGCTCTCGGCGCTGTCCGCGTCGCTCCCCCGCGTCGTCGACGGACCGCTGCTGCTCACCGCCAACTCGCTGACCCCGACGCTCGGGGCGGCCGCGGCGGGCGTGGGCGGCGCCGTGGGGCTCGTGCTCGGTCTCGTGCTGCCCGAGGGACGGGCGCAGGACGTCGGGGCGCTCGTGCTGGCCGCCTCGCTCATGGGCGCCGCGTCGGCCCTCGCGCTCCGGCTGGGCCGCGACCAGCTCGGGCCCGACGCGCGCGCCGCCGGCGAGGAGCTGCGCCGCGCGCTCGGGATGCTCGCGCACGGGCTCGTCGCGGGGGCGCGGCACCTCGTCGCGCGGCGCACCCCGGCCCTCGCGCTCGGTGTCATGGCGGTGCACCGGTTCCTCTACGGCGCGACGTTCATCGCGAGCATCCTGATCTCCCGGAACCTGCTCTCCGACCCCGCCGACGCGGACGCCGGGCTCCGGACGTTCGGGACGGTGCTCGCGGCGTCGGCCGTCGGCTTCGCCCTCGCGGTGGTGCTCACCCCGGTGCTGAGCCCGCGCACCGGCCCGCACGCGTGGATCGTGCTGTGCCTCGGGGGGGCGGCGCTCAGCCAGCTCCTGCTGACCGTCACGGTCGAGCGGTGGGCGGTCCTCGTCGGTGCCGGGGCGCTCGGCCTCGCAGCGCAGGGCGCCAAGATCGCCGTCGACACGATCGTCCAGCGCGACACCGCGGACGCGTTCCGCGGGCGGGCGTTCGCGCTCTACGACGTGCTCTACAACGCCGCGTTCGTCGGCGCCGCGGCCCTCGCCGCCGCGACGCTCCCGGACACCGGCTGGTCGCGGGTCGTGTTCGCGCTGCTCGCGGTCGCGTACGCGCTCGCGGCGGTGCTGTACCGGGCGGCCTCCGCGCGCGGCCCGAGCGACGTCACCCTCGCCCCGGTGTTGCCGGGCAGAGGCGAACCCTAGAATCTCCGGGTGCAGCCGGACGACCACGCCGTGAGCGCGAGCTCGCCGCGGACCGCAGACCCTCGCGCGACCGCGGTGCTCCCCCCCATCGTCCGGGACAGGCCAGCCGCCACGCTGCTCGTCGATGTCGAGCGCGGGACCGTCGTCTTCGCCAACCGCCTCGCGGTCGAGCTGGCGCCCGGGATGCACCTGCCGGTCTCGCTCGAGGCCTGGTCGCTCGAGGCCGGCCTCGTGACCCCGGACGGGGCCGCGCTCGGCGCGGGCGAGTTCTCGCTCGCCGACCTGGCTGCCGGTCGCCCCGCGCGAGGAGTCGCGGTGACCGCGGCGCGGCGCTCCGACGCGTCGGCTGCGCGCGAGGCGATGTGGGTCGTCGGCGTCCCGCTCACGGACGCGCCGGCGCCGCTCACCCGCCAGTCGCTCGTGATCCTGCTCCCGGTGCGCGAGGAGGAGGCGCTGCGCGCGCTGCAGGACCGCGCGGGTGACCTGCACGCGCGCGCGGCGATGGCGAGCGAGCTGTCGTTCACGATCTCCGACCCCCACGAGATCGACGACCCGCTCGTCTGGGTGAACCCGGCGTTCGAGCGCGTCACCGGATACTCCGCCGAGGACTCCGTGGGTCGCAACTGCCGGTTCCTGCAGGGGCCCGACACCGACCGCGCGACGATCGACCGCTTGCGCGAGTCGCTGGAGCGCGGCGAGACGTTCGCCGAGACGATGCTCAACTACCGCAAGGACGGCACGCCGTTCTGGAACCAGGTCGTCATCAGCCCGGTGCTCGACGCGGACGGGGTCATCACCCACCACGTCGGCATCCAGGCGGACGTCACGGAGCGCGTCGAGCTCGAGCGCGCGCGCGACGAGGCGCTCGACGAGGCCCGTGTGACGAGCGAGCGCCTCCAGCTCCTCGCGGAGGTCGTCGACGCCCTCGCGCACCACCTGGACTACGGGGCCGCGGTCGACGCGCTCGCCGACGTCGCCGTGCCCGCGCTCGCGACCTGGGGCTTCGTCACCGTCACGACCGACGCGGGGCAGATCGAGCGGATCCACATCGCGACGACGCACCCCGAGTCCTCCACGGCCGCCCGGATCCTCGAGAGCGAGGACATCTCGTGGCTCACCCGGTCGCCGAGCGTCGCCGCGGCGCTCGCGAGCGAGTCCGGGTACGTCGCCGCACCGTTCCCCGTCGACCTCGCCAGCCTCCCCGCCCGCACGACGCCGCGGCAGCTCGACGCGCTGCGCGAGCTCGGGCTCGGCAGCGCGCTCGTCGTCCCGCTGCGCGCGCGTGACCGCGTCATCGGCGTGCTGTGCCTCGTGCACGAGTCCGTCGACGGCTTCCCGCGCGCGGTCGTCGACACGGCGGCGCACCTCGGCCAGCGTGCCGGCCTCGCGCTCGACAACGTGCGGCTCTACCTCCGCGAGCGCGAGGCGGCCCTCACGCTGCAGCACTCGCTGCTGCCCGAGATCCCCGACGTCGAGGGTCTCGACCTCGCCGCGTCCTACGTCCCCGCGGTGCACCGCGCGCAGGTGGGCGGCGACTGGTTCGACGTGCTGCCGCTCCCCGACGGCGCGCTCGGGCTCGCGGTCGGCGACGTCGTCGGGCACGACCTGCGCGCCGCGGCGTCGATGGGCCAGCTGCGCTCGGTGCTGCGCTCCTACGCGTGGAGCGGCGAGCGGGCCGGCCGGGTCGTCGCGCACCTCGACGAGCTCGTGCGCGGGCTCGGGATGGCCGACATCTCGACGTGCGTGTACCTGCGGCTCGAGGTGGCCGAGGGTGCCGCGGGCGGGAGCCGGCGGCTCACGTACAGCCGCGCCGGGCACCCGACGCCGCTGCTGCGCCTGCCCGGCGGCGAGGTCGTGGCGCTCTCCGGTGCGCTCGCGACACCCATCGGCGTGACGACTCTCGGGGAGCCGGCGCCCGAGGCCGAGCAGGACATGCCGCCCGGCTCGGTGCTCGTCGTCTACTCCGACGGGCTCGTCGAGCGGCGCGACCGCTCGCTGCGCGAGGGCATCGCCGAGCTGACCCGGACCCTCGGCAAGATCCCCGCGGGGGCGAGCGCGGCCGAGATCCGCGACGAGCTCGTCGAGCGGCTCGTGTCCGCGCGCCAGGAGGACGACGTGTGCCTCCTGGTGGTCCGCATCCCCTGACGGACCGCCGGCCCGGGCCGGGGCAGCACCGACCGGACCGGGCCGAGGCACCCGCGAGCCGGACCGGGCCGGGGTGGTCCGCGGCGGGTCAGTCCTGCTGGGCCGACCACCACGCGAGCAGCTCCGCGCGCGCCGCGTCGTGGTCGAGCGGGCCGCGCTCCATGCGCAGCTCGAGCAGGTGCTTGTAGGCCTTGCCGACCGTGGGCCCCGGCGGGATGCCGAGGATCTCCATGATCGCGGCGCCGTCGAGGTCGGGGCGGATCGAGGCGAGCTCCTCCTGCTCCCGCAGCCGCGCGATGCGGACCTCGAGGTCGTCGTACGCCCGGGACAGGCGCTCGGCCTTGCGGCGGTTGCGGGTCGTGCAGTCCGAGCGCGTGAGCCGGTGCAGGCGCTCGAGCAGCGGGCCGGCGTCGGTCACGTAGCGCCGCACCGCCGAGTCCGTCCACGCGCCCTCGCCGTACCCGTGGAAGCGCAGGTGCAGCTCGGTGAGCCGCGCGACCGCCTGCACAGTGGCCTTGTCGAAGCGCAGGGCCTTGAGCCGGCGGGCCACGAGCTTGGCACCGACGACCTCGTGGTGGTGGAAGCTCACGCCGCCGCCGTCCTCGAACCGGCGCGTCGCGGGCTTGCCGATGTCGTGCAGCAGCGCCGCGAGCCGCAGCACCAGGTCCGGGCCGGGCACCGGGCCGGTCGGGGCGTCGACCGTGCCGGTCTCCAGGTCGATCGCCTGCTCGAGCACGATGAGCGAGTGCTCGTACACGTCCTTGTGGCGGTGGTGCTCGTCGATCTCGAGGCGCAGCGCGGGCAGCTCGGGCAGCACGTGGTCGGCGAGCCCGGTCGCGACGAGCACCTCGAGCCCCTCGCGGGGGGACGGCGAGAGCAGCAGCTTGGTCAGCTCGTCGCGCACGCGCTCGGCCGAGACGATCGTGATGCGCTCGGCCATGTCGCCGATCGCCGCGAGCGCGTCGTCGTCCACCGTGAAGCCGAGCTGGGCGGCGAACCGTGCGGCGCGCATCATGCGCAGCGGGTCGTCGTCGAACGACTGCCGCGCGGCCACCGGGGTGCGCAGCGTGCGGCGCGCCAGTTCGGCGAGACCGTCGAACGGGTCGACGAACGTGAGCTCGGGGACGCGCACCGCCATGGAGTTGACCGTGAAGTCGCGGCGCGAGAGGTCGCCCTCGAGCGTGTCCCCGAAGGCGACCTCGGGCTTGCGCGACGCCGGGTCGTACGCGTCGGTGCGGTAGGTCGTGACCTCGACGACAACGTCGGCCCCGCCCCGGCGGCGCCCGTGCCGGCGTGCACCGATCGTCCCGAACGCCTTGCCGATGTCCCAGTGCGCGTCGCCCCACGCGGCGAGCAGCGCGATCGTCTCGTCGGGGGTCGCGGACGTCGCGAAGTCGAGGTCGTTGCTGACCCGACCGAGGAACGCGTCCCGCACCGGCCCGCCCACGAGCGCGAGCTCGTGACCGGCGGCGCGGAAGACCTCCCCGAGCTCGAGCGCGTCCGGCGCGAGGTCCGCGAGGACGGTCAGTGCGCGGCGGCGGAGCTGGAGCAGGTCGGTGGGGTCGGTGGGCACGACGCCCAAGCCTGCCAGATCGGGCGCGCGGGCGTGGGTGAGGGCCGGTGCCGGGGACGACGCGCGCGCGGCGCCGGGCGGGGGGCGGGCGAACCGGCCACCCCGAGGGTGAGGGACCCGTCGGGGCGAATGGTTACAGTGTCGACATGCCGAGCCCTGCGCGTCCTGATGGCGTACCCACGCCACCGGGCGGGCACGCGCTCCGGATCGAGCTGCGGAGCGCGTCCGTCCGCCCTGTCCCCGCGGTCCTCCCCGTCGTCGAGGAGACCAGCGCGGGCGGCCTCGTCGTGAGCACGGTCCAGGGCGTGCACCACGCCGCGGTCATCGCGCGCCGCAACCGCGCCGGGCGGCTCGAGTGGTGCCTGCCGAAGGGCCACCTGGAGGGTGTCGAGACCCCCGAGGAGGCGGCCGTCCGCGAGATCGCCGAGGAGACCGGGATCCTCGGGCAGGTGCTGCGCCGGCTCGGCGTCATCGACTACTGGTTCACCGGCGACGACCGGCGCGTGCACAAGGTCGTGCACCACTTCCTGCTCGGGGCGGTCGGCGGCGAGCTGACCGTCGAGGGCGACCCGGACGGCGAGGCGGAGGACGTCGAGTGGGTCCCGGTGACGGAGCTGCCCGGACGCCTCGCCTACCCGAACGAGCGTCGGCTCGCCGAGGCGGCCCACCTCGTGCTCACCAGCCAGGCATGAGCGCAACGCCCTCCCGCCGCGCGGCCGACCCGCGCCCCGCCGGCACGCGCCCCGCCCGCACGCGCCGCCCCGCGCGCACGGCGCTCCGTCGCACGCCGCGAACCCCGCGCGCCGGGCTGCTCGCACGCTCCGCCGGACTGCTCGCGGTGCTCGCCCCGCTCGTCGGCGTGACGCCCGCCCCTGCGGCCGCCGCACCGTCGACCGACGAGCTGCCCGTCACTGTGGACGTCACGGCGGTCACCCCGCAGGTGCTCGCGCCCGAGCAGAACCTGAGCGTGACCGTGACGGTCCGCAACGACGGCGACACCGAGCTCGCGAGCCCGAGCGCCGTCCTTCGCCTGAGCCGGACCCGGCCGGGGACGAGCGCCGAGCTCGACGCCTGGGTCGACGCGGACGCACGGGCGAGCGCGGGCAGCGCCGTCGGGCGGCCCGTCGCACTCGGTGCACCGCTCGCCCCGGGTGCGTCGGCCGACGTCACCTTCGACGTGCCGGCCTCGTCCGTCGGCCTGCTCGACACCCCGGACGCGTGGGGGCCGCGTGGCCTCGCGATCGAGCTCCTCGACGGGCGTCGGCGCGTGGGGATCGAGCGCACGTTCCTGCTGTGGCTGCCCGACGCCGAGGACCTGCCCCAGACCCGGCTCAGCGTGCTCGTGCCGCTCGTGGCGTCGGCGCCCGGTGCGGGCGTGGCGTCGGCCACGAGCGCGCAGGTGCCCGCCCCGACGGCGACCGAGGGGGCCCCCGCGGAGGGGACGGACCCGGGCACCGCGCCCGGGACGGACGGGACCGAGGAGGGCGACGGCACCGAGCAGCCCGCGCCCGAGCCGCCCGACGAGGACGTGCCCGACGAGCCGCAGGAGCCGGAGGACACCGCGCTCGAGGCCCAGACGGGTCCCACGGGCCGCCTGCGCGCGCTGCTGACCGCGAGCGCCGCGAGCACCGGGGTGTCCTGGGCGCTCGACCCGGCCCTGCTCACGCGCGCGGCCGACGCCGGGCCGCTGTCGGCCGCGTGGCTCGAGGAGCTCGGTACCGCCGCCGAGGGCCGTGACGTGCTGGCGCTGCCGTGGGCCGACCCCGACCTCGCGGCGCTCGCGCACGCCGACCGGCCCGACCTGCTCACGGCGGCGCTCGCGTCGTCGGCCGACGCCCGTCCGCTGGTCGGTGAGTCGGTCACGCCCGTGCAGTGGGCGGCCGACGACGTCCCCGACCTGCGCACCGCCGCGCTCGCCGCCGGCTCCGACGTCCCGTCCCTCGTCGTCGGCCCCGGCGCGCTCACGCCCGAGCGCACGACGTCGACGACGCCCGGTCCCGTGACGACCGTGACGACCGACGCGGGCGACGTGACGGCACTCGTGCCGGACCCCACGCTCAGCTCGCTGCTCACCGAGCCCGGCCGGCTCCAGCCCGGGGCGACCGCGGCGACGCTCGCGCAGCGGCTGCTCGCCGAGACCGCCGTCGTCGCGCACGAGGACCGCGACACGGTGCCGCACCTGCTCGCGACCGTCCCGCGGAACTGGTCCCCCGACGCCGCGCTCGTGACCGCCGCGCTCGACGCCCTCGACGCCGCGCCCTGGGTCCGCCTCGCTCCCGCGAGCGCGCTCCTCGACGCCGCACCCGACACGGCCGACCGCGAGCCGCTCCCCGACGTCGACCGCGCCGCGGTCGAGCTCTCGGCCGCGACGGTCAACGCGCTCGCCGACGCCCGGAACGCCGCCGTCGCGTTCGCCGCGGTGCTCGTGGACCCCGCGGAGCACCTCGCGGGGCTCGACCACGAGGTGCTGCGTCCGCTGTCGGTCGCGTGGCGCGCCGACGACGAGGGCCGCCGCAGCGTCGTCCAGACGGCGCTCGCCGACGCGACCGCGCGACGCTCGGGACTCAGCGTCGTGCTGAGCGAACGGTTCACGATCATCTCGAGCACGAGCCAGATCCGGCTCGCGCTGCGCAGCACGCTCGACCAGCCCGCGACGGTCCGGGTCGAGATGCGCCCGCGCAAGGCGTGCCTCGAGGTCGGCGACGCCCCCACGGCGACCGTCCAGCCCGGCGCCGAGCAGACCGTCGTGGTCGAGGTCAGCGCCAACGCCAACTGCGACGTGCTCGTCGACGTGTTCGCGCTCGCGCCCGACGGCACCTCGGTCGCGACGGCCGGGCGCTTCAACGCGCACGTGTCCCCCACCATCGAGAACGTCGGCACCGCCGTCGTGGGCGCGCTCCTCGCGCTCGCGCTGCTGCTCGGCATCGTGAAGACCGTGCGCCGGGGCCAGACGGCCCGGCGCGGAGCCCGGCTCGCGGCGCAGGCCGTGCCCGGTGACGAGAGCGAGACGACCCCCGCATGACCGCCGCACCCACCAAGCCGTCCGGCCTGGGCCGCTCGACGGCGCTCATGGCGTCCGGCACCGCGGCGTCGCGCCTGCTGGGCCTCGTGCGCAACAGTGCGCTCGTCGCGACCATCGGCATGCTCGGCTCCGCGGCCAACGCGTTCGGCGCCGCCAACAAGCTGCCGAGCATCCTGTACCTGCTCATCGCGGGCGGCGCGCTCAACGCGGTGCTCGTCCCCGAGGTGGTGCGCGCGTACCGGCGGGCCGACGGGCAGGTGTACGTCGACAAGCTGCTGACGCTGGGCATCGTCGGCCTCGCGGGCCTGACGCTCGTGCTCACGGCCGCCGTCCCGCTGCTGACGTCCGTCTACGCGGACTTCCCGGATCCCGAGGTGCAGCGCCTCACCGTCGCGCTCGCGTACTGGTGCGTGCCCCAGGTGTTCTTCTACGGGCTGTACGCGCTGCTCGGGCAGGTGCTCAACGCCCGCGGCAGCTTCGGGCCGTTCATGTGGGCGCCGGTCGTCAACAACGTCGTCGCCATCGCCGGGCTCGTGGTGTTCGTCGCGCTGTGGGGCTCGCGCGTGCCGCCCGAGGGGCAGGCCGGCGACGTGTCGTGGTGGGGTCCCGAGCAGATCGCGGTGCTCGCGGGCACGGCGACGCTCGGGGTGGCCGCGCAGGCGCTCGTGCTCGTCGTGCCGCTGTACCGCAGCGGGTTCCGCTACCGGCCGCGCTGGGGGCTGCGCGGGTCCGGGCTGGGGGCGGCCGGGCGCGTCACGCTGTGGACGTTCCTCGGGCTCGTCGTCGGGCAGGTCGGCGTGCTCGTCGTCTCGCGCGTCACGACCGCCGCCGGGACCGGGGAGACCGCGGGCAACGTCGTCTACGACAACGCGTTCCTCATCTTCATGCTGCCGCACTCGCTCGTCACGGTGTCGCTCATGACGGCGCTGTTCACGCGCCTGTCGGCGAAGGCCGCGGCGGGCGACGTGGTCGCGGTGCGCGACGACCTGAGCCTCGGGCTGCGGACCGTCGGGCTGTTCACGGTCCTCGCGACCACCGGGATCGCGGTCCTCGCCTACCCGCTCGTCCGGATGATCTTCCCGGGGACCACCAACGGGGCGTCCGACCTCGCGACGGTCGTGGTCACCATGGTCGCCGGCCTCGTGGCGTTCGGCGCGTGGTCGATGTGCCAGCGGGTGTACTACGCGTACCAGGACGCCAGGTCGATGATCCCGATCCAGGTCGCGATGATGCTGGTCGTCGTCGCCGGGACGCTGCTCGGCAAGGCCGTGCTCGGGCGGGAGCTGTGGGTCGCCGCGGCGGGCGTGTCCATGACCGTGTCCTACGGGCTGGGCGCCGTGGTGGCGCTCGTCGTGATCCGCCGGCGGCTCGGCGGGCTCGACGGCCGGCGCGTGCTCGTCACGCACGCCAAGGCGGTCGCGGCCGCGGTCCTCGCCGGCGGCGCCGGGACGCTCGTCGTCCGCCTGCTCGGGCCCGTCGGGTCCGCCCTCGACGCCCTCGTCATGTGCGCCGTCGGCGGCGCCGTGATCGCCGGGCTCTACGTCGCGGTGCTCGTCGCGCTGCGGGCCCGCGAGCTCCAGACGCTCGCCGGTCCGCTGCTCCGGCGCATACGCCGCACCCGCGCCTGACGCCCCGACTAGCATGGGGGTCCGGCAGTCGCCGGATGAACCGTCGCCGGGAGGACTCGCGTGGAGGACGTCGTCGGACGTGGCACCGTGCTGGCCGGGCGCTACCGCGTCCTGCAGCTCGTGGGCTCGGACCTGCCGGGGGCGAGCTCGTGGCAGGCGACCGACCAGATCCTCGACCGCCCGGTGCGCGTGCGCGTGCTCGAGCAGGGCAACGTCGCGCAGGCGCTCGACGCCGCCCGGCGCGCCGCCCTCGTCTCGGACCCGCGCCTCGTGCGCGTGCTCGACGTCGGCACGCACCAGGGCTCGATCAGCTACGTGGTCACCGAGCAGGTCACGGGCCCGTCGCTGAGCGACCTGCTCGCGCGCGGCCCTCTGTCGGCGGACCAGGCCCGGGCCGTCGTCGGCGAGGCCGCCGCCGCGCTCGAGGTCGCCCGCCGGCGCGGCGTCCACCACCTCGCGCTGCGCCCGACCGTCCTGCACGTGACGCCCGAGGACCGCGTGCTGCTCACCGGCCTCGCGCTCGACGGTGCGCTGCTCGGCCAGGGCCTCGGCGACGCGCGCAGCACCACGCGCGCCGACACCGTCGGCCTCGTCCGGCTCCTGTACGCGGCCCTCACCGGCCGCTGGCCCACGCTCGACGGCGAGCTCGTGCCGTCCGAGACCCTGCCCGCCGCCCCCGTGCGCGACGGGCTCCTCGTCCCGCCCTCGGACCTGGTGCGCGGCATCCCCGCGGACCTCGACACGCTCTGCGCCGTGACGCTCGGCCCGCACGAGGACGGTCCGCACAGCCCCGCCGAGCTCGTCCGCGAGCTCGAGCCGTGGGGCGAGATCCGCACCACCGGGCTCAGCGAGGTCATGGCCGCCGCCGCGACCGCGCCGCTCGAGGAGCAGCTCACGCCCGCCGCGCCGCCCGAGACCCGGCCGGTGCAGGTTCAGCGCCAGTCCGTCCGCTCCGCGTTCGACGAGCAGGCGCCCGCCGGGACCGGCCGACCCGGGACCCCGCCGCCGGCGCACCCCCGCGGCGGACCGGCGTTCGCCCAGTCGGCCCCCGCTGCCACGCGCCCGATGCTTCCGACCCCTCCCCCGCCCGCAGCGGCCGCACCCGCCGCCGTCGCCGAGACCGCCGTGGCCGCGGGTCCGCCGACGACCGTCGGTCCTCCGCCGCCCGTGCAGCGGCAGCCCGCTGCCCCGGCCCGCCAGCCCGGCCCCCCGCCGCGCGCGCAGCAGGGTCCCTACGACCAGTCGCCGCCGTCCTTCGCGGTCGGCCTCGGCGGGCACGACGACGAGCCCGACGTCTTCGACATCTCCGGCGACGAGGACGTCGACGTCGCCGAGCGCCGCTTCGACCCGACCAAGATCGTGCTGCTCGTCGTCGCGATCGTCGTGATCATCGGCGTCGTCATCGCGTTCAACGCGCTGCGCAGCCCCGTCGGCGGGACCGAGGCGGGCACCTCCCCGGGCGTCACCGAGACCGCCGCCGCGCCGCCGGCCGAGGGCGAGCAGCCCGCCGAGGAGCCCGCGGAGGAGGCGCCCGCCGACCCCGCACCGCCCGCCGGCGCGGCCCCGACGATCGCCGGTGCGACGACCGTCGACCCGTCCGACAGCGACGGCGAGCACGAGGAGGCCGTCTCCCTCGCGTTCGACGGCGACCCCACCTCGTTCTGGTACACCCAGACCTACAACCGCCCCGAGTTCGGCGGGCTCAAGCCCGGCGTCGGCTACGTGATCACGCTGGCGGGGCCGTCGACGGTCTCGGGCGTCACGCTCAAGACGAACCAGACCGGCGGCAACGTCGAGGTCCGGGCGACCGACGCGGCGAACCCGGGCGGCGGCACGGTCCTCGCCTCCGGCCCGCTCGCACCCGACACCGTGTTCACGTTCCCCGAGCCCGCCGAGACCGGCTCGATCGTGCTCTGGTTCACGTCGCTGCCGCAGGCCGCCGACGGCAAGTACCGCGTCGAGGTCACCGAGCTCGCACTGTCCTGACCCGCGCTCGGCCCGGCGTCCTGAGGACGCCGGGCCGGAGCCGTGGCGTGGTGCCCGGCGCGGGGCCGAGCGACCCTGCCGTGAGCCCGTCCGCCATGCGGATGGGGGTCGGCGGCCGGGGAACAGATCCGCCCTAGGATCGGTTCACCGAGCACAATCCCCGACCCGAGGAATCTCACGTGACCGAGCAGTCTGCCCCGCGCGACCTGATCATCGTCGGCTCCGGCCCCGCCGGATACACCGCCGCGATCTACGCGGCCCGCGCCGGCCTGGCCCCGCTCGTCATCGCCGGCTCCGTGACCGCCGGCGGGGCGCTCATGAACACCACCGAGGTCGAGAACTTCCCCGGCTTCCCCGACGGCATCCAGGGCCCCGAGCTCATGGAGAACCTGCAGAAGCAGGCCGAGAAGTTCGGCGCCGAGGTCCTCTGGGACGACGTGACGTCGGTCGAGCTCCGCGGCACGACCAAGACCGTCGTCACCGGCGGCGGGGAGACGTTCACCGCGCGCGCCGTCGTGCTGGCGACCGGGTCCGCGTACCGCGAGCTCGGGCTGGACGACGAGAAGCGCCTGTCCGGCCGCGGGGTCTCCTGGTGCGCGACCTGCGACGGGTTCTTCTTCCGCGACCAGGAGATCATCGTCGTCGGCGGTGGGGACTCCGCCGTCGAGGAGGCCACCTTCCTCACGCGCTTCGGCAAGCGCGTCACGATGGTGCACCGGCGCGACAGGCTCCGCGCCTCCAAGATCATGGCCGACCGTGCCGCGAACGACCCGAAGATCGACTTCGCGTGGAATAGCGAGGTCGTCGCGATCCACGGCGCCGACAAGGTCAGCGGCGTGACGCTGCGCGACACCGTGACCGGCGAGACGCGCGAGCACCCCGCGACCGGCGTGTTCGTCGCGATCGGCCACGTCCCGCGCACCGAGCTGCTCCACGGGCAGGTCGAGCTCGACGAGAACGGCTACATCGTCGTGCAGGGCCGTTCGACCCTCACGAACCTCGAGGGTGTCTTCGCGTGCGGCGACGCCGTCGACCACACCTACCGTCAGGCGATCACCGCCGCCGGCTCCGGTTGCGCGGCCGCGCTCGACGCCCAGCACTACCTGACCGGCCTCGGCGACGTCGGCACCGAGGGCCCCGTCTCCCCCGAGGCCGACGTCCTCCAGGAGGCGTGATGACCGACATCCACGTGACCGACGAGACCTTCCAGTCCGAGGTCCTCGAGTCCGAGATCCCCGTCCTCGTGGACTTCTGGGCGGCCTGGTGCGGCCCGTGCCGCATGGTCGCGCCCGTGCTCGCCGAGCTCGCGCAGGAGTACGACGGCAAGATCAAGATCGTCAAGGTCGACACCGAGGCGAACCCCGTCGTCGTCGGGCAGTACGGCGTGGTGTCGATCCCGCTGCTGAACTTCTACGCGGGCGGTGAGCTCGTGCGCTCGCTGTCCGGCGCTCGGCCGAAGCAGATCATCGCCCAGGAGATCGAGGGCGTGCTCGCGGAGGTCGGCGCGCAGGCGTAGCCGGCGTCCGGTCGCGCCCTGCCGGCGAGGACCTCGACTCAGCCCCCGGGCGCGCAGAGATGCGGGCACGGGGGCTGAGTCGTGCTCGGACCGGTCCGGCCCGGCTCGGGTCGGACGTGCTGGTGCGTCGGTGCCGATCCCGTCGCGTGCGGCGCAGCCTCGCCGGGCGCCGTGCCGGCTCGTCGCTCGACCGCGTGCCACCCGTTCGTCCTGCTGCTGCCCGTCCCCCGCGGCCACGACACGGCCGGGTGAGGTGCGCGGACGCACCGGCTGACCTCCCGAGGTGCGTGCGACACTCGGAGGATGAGCCAGCACACCCCCACCGGCGGCACGACGTCGGGCACCCCTCCGACGACCGCCGCAGGGACGCGGCTCGACCCCTGGCTCGGCGCGTACGCCGACCGGACCCACGGGATGCGCGCCTCGGAGATCCGCGCGCTGTTCGCCGTCGCCAACCGGCCGGAGGTCGTCTCGCTCGCCGGTGGGATGCCCAACCTCGACGGCCTCCCCCTCGACGTCCTCGCCGACGTCGCCCAGCGCGTCGTCGCGACGCGCGGCACGACGGCGCTGCAGTACGGCTCCGGGCAGGGCGACGAGACGCTGCGGGAGCAGATCCTCGAGGTCATGCGCCTCGAAGGCATCCACGCGCACCCGGACGACGTGGTCGTCACCACCGGGTCGCAACAAGCCCTCGATCTTGTCACGCGGCTCTTCGTCAACCCCGGCGACGTCGTCGTCGCGGAGGCGCCGAGCTACGTCGGCGCTCTCGGGGTGTTCCGCGCCTACCAGGCCGACGTCGTCCACGTGCCGCTCGACGCCCACGGGCTCGTGCCCGCCGCGCTCGAGGAGGCTCTGACCCGGCTGGCCGTCGAGGGCCGCCGCGTCAAGCTGCTGTACACGGTCCCGAACTTCCACAACCCTGCGGGTGTGACGCTCTCCGCCGAGCGCCGCCCCCAGATCCTCGAGATCTGCCGGCGTCACGGCGTCCTCGTGCTCGAGGACAACCCATACGGCCTGCTCGGCTTCGACGGTGACCCGATCCCCGCCATGCGATCGCTCGACGAGGACGGGGTCATCTACCTCGGCTCGTTCTCCAAGACGTTCGCGCCCGGGTACCGCGTCGGGTGGGCCGTCGCGCCGCACGCCGTGCGCGAGAAGCTCGTGCTGGCGTCCGAGTCCGCCATCCTCTGCCCGTCCAACGCGTCGCAGCTCGCGATCAGCGCCTACCTCACGACGTGCGACTGGCGCGGCCAGATCAAGGCGTTCCGCGAGATGTACCGCGAGCGGCGCGACGCGATGATGGGCGCGCTCGCCGAGCACCTGCCCGACGCGACGTGGACCGTCCCGGACGGCGGCTTCTACACATGGGTCCGCCTGCCCGACGGGCTCGACGCCAAGGCCATGCTCCCGCGCGCGGTCACCGCCCGGGTGGCGTACGTCCCCGGCACCGCGTTCTACGCCGACGGCCAGGGCAGCGACCACATGCGCCTGTCGTTCTGCTACCCGACGCCCGAGCGGATCCGCGAAGGTGTGCGGCGGCTGGCCGGGGTCGTCAGCGGGGAGTCGGAGCTCGTCTCGCTGTTCGGTGCCGGGCTCGGCGGGACCCGGGGTGACGTGCAGGCACCGGGCCCGGACGTGTCCTGAGAGCTCCGGCGCACGCCGCGGACCTTCCCTCCTCCTGATCGCACTCCTCCCGACCCCGGAGCCTCGACGCACGTGAGCGACACGCCCATCCCCAGCACCCCGCGCATCGTCATCCTCGCCGGGGGCCTGTCCCACGAGCGCGACGTCTCCCTGCGCTCAGGCCGCCGCGTCGCCGAGGCGCTGCGGTCCACGGGCGTCGACGTCACCGTCCACGACGTCGACTCCGACCTCGTGCCGGCCCTGCTCGACGCGCAGCCCGACCTCGTCTGGCCGCTCCTGCACGGCGCGAGCGGCGAGGACGGCTCAGTCCGTGACGTGCTCGCGCTCCTCGGTCTGTCCACGGTCGGTACGGGCCCGCGCGAGAGCCGTGTCGCCTGGAGCAAGCCCATCGCGAAGACCGTCGTCGCGCGCGCCGGGATCAGCACGCCCGACTTCGTGACGCTGCCGCAGAGCCTCTTCCGCGAGCTCGGTGCGTCCCGCGTGCTCGACGCGGTCACCGCACGCCTCGGCCTCCCCCTGGTCGTGAAGCCCTCCCGCGGTGGGTCCGCGCTCGGTGTGAGCCTCGTGACCGACGCCGCGGACCTCCCCCGGGCGATGGTCCAGTGCTTCGCGTACGGCGACACCGCGCTCATCGAGCAGGCGGTCGTCGGGACCGAGCTCGCCGTCAGCGTCGTCGACCTGGGCGACGGCGTCCGGGCGCTTCCCGCGGTCGAGATCGTCACCGACGGCCCGTACGACTACGACGCTCGCTACAACCCCGGTCGCACCGAGTACTTCGCTCCCGCTCGGCTGACCCGCGACCTCGCCGAACGGGCCGGCGCGGTCGCCGTCGCCGCGCACGAGGCGCTCGGGCTCCGCCACCTCTCGCGCACCGACCTGATCGTCGCTCCCGACGGCTCCGTGGCGTTCCTGGAGGTCAACGTCGCGCCCGGGATGACCGAGACGTCGCTCCTCCCCCAGTCGGCGGAGGCCGCGGGCCACGAGCTCGGGGCCTTGTATCGGTCGCTGGTCGAGACGGCGCTGCGGGATGCGCTGGCCGAGCGGGACGATCACGCCTAGCCGCAGGCCTGCCGAGCGGGACTATCGCGCCTAGCCGAGCGAGCCGACCGAGCGGTACGAGCGCGCCAAGCCCGGGCGAGCCTGCCGAGCGGGACTATCGCGCCTGGCCGGGCGAGCCGACCGAGCGATACGACCGCGCCAAGCCCGGGCGAGCCGGCCGAGCGGGACGACCGCACCCGATCCGCCGAGCCGGACGACAGCGCCTACCCCGTCGAGCACGCCGAGCGGCCGCGACCTCGCCTACCCTTGAGCCGGCCTGGCCGGGACGACCGCCCTTCGCCGTCGAGCCGGTCGAGTGAGGACGACCGCGCGCAACTCGTCGAGCCAGATACCCAGGCCCAACCCACCGAGCCGGACGCCCACGCCTAACTCGCCCAACCAGCCGAACGCCAACGTGTGCAGAGCGGGGTTGACGGGGGCGGTACGAAAAGTCATCACATGACTCGCTCGGGCGACGCGCCTGCAAGCCTCCTGAGCGAGCCGAGCGTGGGTCGACGGGAAGCGCATCGCAACACTGACGCGGCACACGCGTGGCACATGGGCGGCGGCTCGGGACTCGAGCGCGTCATGTGCACCTTCGAAGCCGCAAGCTCGTCGCCGGTGCGGGTCGGCGGCTGCGGGTGCGTGAAGGTCCGGGTACCAACACCTGGAACGCCACCGACACCTGCCAGCCGGATCGTGTGCGCGTCGTACGGGACGCGTCGGTGTCCGGGCATCCTCGAGGCGGAAACGTCGCGCCGCGATTCGTTTCACGTGAAACGCACCGCCGTGCTGACTTGTCGCTCGTCCCTACCAGCCGACCCGACGCGCCCGGCCAGATCTCGCGCCCGGCCGCTTCGCGCATCGACGCCAGCCTCGCTAGGGCGGGCACCGTGGCCTTGAAGGGCGGGTCGC
Source organism: Cellulomonas sp. NS3 (assembly GCF_024757985.1). NCBI lineage: Bacteria > Bacillati > Actinomycetota > Actinomycetes > Micrococcales > Cellulomonadaceae > Cellulomonas > Cellulomonas sp. NS3. The sequence goes on from NZ_CP103289.1 coordinate 4,765,126, forward strand.
ACGCGCCTCAACGGCGCGGGCTCCGGAGCTCTCGCCGCAGATGCGTCGACGCCGCACACCGTCGGTGGGCACCAGTGTCGCGAGAAAACCTTGTGCCTCAGCCGTGCTCGTCGTCACGCAGTCACGAGGCGGTCGCGGATGCATGCTGTGCCGTGCCGGACGGTCCACGCTCTGCACGGTGCGCGGTCTTGTCGCGGGCCGCTGGGCATCGCCGAGCACCGTAGGCACGATTCGCTACCGCCAGGACCGTCGGAGGTGGATCGTGCCCCGCGGGTCGGGGTGTCGCAAGCGCGCGTCCACCGCGCGGATGACGGGCTGCGGGCACACGCTCGCACGTCTCGTCTGCACGACCTCGTTCTTGGGTGCGCTCCCCACAACCGGCCGGCGATCGCCGGCCGCCGTCAGCGGTTCGCCCTTGCCATCGACGGGGCCCCGCCGAGGTCGTCGCGAAGGATGCTCCATGTCCTGTCGCTGAGCCTGTCCCCGGAGCGGGCGCGAGGGACTCGTGGGCGCTCTGCACGAGCGGCACCGACATCGAACGGAGCCCCGTATGCGGATGTGGGCCCCGACCTGCGAGACATCGACGGCCCTGTCGGCGTCAGCAACGACCTCAGGGCGCAGTCGCGCGCCCGGGCCCCCGGACCGCCGCCGTCCGGTCTCGGCTCGTCGCCATTCGCGCGACCTACGGCTCCTGAGCCGCCCGGATCCGCCGAGCGCCGGGCTTTGGGACGCCCAGTGCTGGGCATCCGATCGCTGAGCCACGGGCGCCGAGCGCGGAACGACAGGCGCCGAGCCGACGATGACGGCGATTACGGGTGCCGCGCACGACGCTAGTGGACGCACGGCATGGACGTCGCTCACGTCATGGCGCGACAGAGCCGCCCGTTCCACGTGAAACAACGACTCAGGGCTTGAGGAGGCCCGGATCCTCCGGTGCGAGGCTCTCCAGGATGCGGTTCAGGTCTTGGACGGAAGCGAACTCCACGGTGAGTCGGCCTCGGGCCTTGCCGAGGTTGATCTTCACGCGCGTCTCGAACCGGTCTGACAGTCTGGATGCGAGTTCGTCGAGCGCCTCGTTCCGCTCCCCCGCCTTCGGCCGACGCCGTGCGGCTGGACTCTCGGCGTCGCCCCCGAGCGACACGATCTCCTCGACGGCGCGTACCGACAGCCCTTCGGAGACGATGCGCTGCGCGAGCCGCTCGATCGCCGCTCCGTCGGCGAGTCCGAGCAGCGCGCGCGCGTGACCCGCGGAGATCACACCAGCGGCGACGCGGCGCTGCACGAGCGGCGGAAGCCGGAGCAGCCGAAGCGTGTTGGAGATCTGCGGGCGGGAGCGGTGAATGCGCGTGGCCAGCTCCTCGTGCGTGCAGCCGAAGTCGTCGAGCAGCTGCTGGTAGGCGGCCGCCTCCTCGAGCGGGTTGAGCTGCGATCGGTGCAAGTTCTCCAGGAGCGCGTCGCGGAGCAGATCGCTGTCCTCAGTGTCCCGGACGATCGCGGGGATCACGGACATGCCGGCGGCCTGGGTGGCCCGCCACCGGCGCTCACCCATGATGAGCTCGTACTGATCGTCACCGACCGGCCGGACCACGACCGGCTGCAGGACGCCAACCTCGCGGATCGAGGCGACGAGCTCCTCGAGCGCCTCCTCCTCGAACACCGTCCGCGGCTGACGCGGGTTCGGCCGGATCGAATCGACGGGGAGCTCGGCGAACCGCGCGCCCGGCACGGGCACCAGGTCCTCTGCGAGACCGGTTGACCGTCGACTCGTCCTGTCGGCGGCGGGAGACGTGTCCCCCGCGTCGGGCGGCACCTCGTCACTCGGCGTCGCGGCCGGGCTCGAGACCGTCGCGGTGTCCACCGCTGCGTCGGTCACAGCTGTCCGCGTCTCGTCGACGGCAGGCTCGGCTTCCGAGACCGTGGCGGTCGCCTCGGACGTCGTTGTTGGTGCGACGGCCGTAGCCGTTGCCGGCGCTGTGGTTCCACGTGAAACAGGCCGCGTCACCGGATCGGGAGGAAGGTCCACGTCCGGAGCACCGGTCCTGTTGTCCGGGAAGAAGACGTCCACCGGACGCTGAGCGTCCGACGTCCGCTGGCCGTCCAGGCCGTTGGGGATGAGGGCGCCGAGCCCTCGGCCCAGCCCCCGACGCTTCTCGCTCACTTGTCCTCCTGCTGGTGGGTCACGTCGCCGTGCGTGCCGGTTCGGGCCTCGGCGAACGCGCCGTCGCGCTCTGCCGAGAGTTCGTCCGGGCCGTTCGCAGGGCCGTCCGACGCGGGGCGATCGTTGGGGGTGATGTCGCCGCCCGGGGCGGCGACGATGGCTCGCTCGGCAAGTTCCCGTGCCGCTTCCAGGTACGCGAGTGCGCCGGTGGAGCCGGGGTCGTACGTCATCACCGTCTGGCCGTAGCTCGGGGCTTCGGAGATACGGACCGACCGAGGGACCGAGGTGCGCAGCGTGGTCTCCGGGAAGTGCTCGCGCACCTCTTGTGCCACCTGCTGGGCGAGGTTCGTACGCGCGTCGTACATCGTCAGCAGGATCGTCGAGACGTGCAGGTCCGGGTTCAGGTGTGCCTGGATGAGCTGGATCGTCTTCAGCAGCTGGCTCAGCCCCTCAAGCGCGTAGTACTCGCACTGGATCGGGATCAGCACCTCCCGACCGACGACGAACGCGTTCACCGTGAGCAGCCCGAGGCTCGGGGGGCAGTCGACGAAGACGTAGTCGATCGGCTCGAGCCCAGCCTCGATGCGACCGCGCAGGTACGCATCGAGTGCTGACCGGAGGCGAGTCTCCCGCGCCACCATCGACACGAGCTCGATCTCCGCGCCCGACAGGTCGATGGTCGCCGGCAAGCACCAGAGGCGCGGCACGTCCGGGCTCTCCTGCACGGCCTCCGCCATGCTCGCCCCCTCGACCAGGACCTCGTAGATCGAGGGAGTCCCGGCACGGTGCTCGATGCCGAGGGCGGTCGAGGCGTTGCCCTGGGGGTCGTTGTCCAGCACGAGCACGTTGAGTCCGGCCTGCGCGAGAGCCGCCGCCATGTTCACGGTCGTCGTGGTCTTGCCGACGCCACCCTTCTGGTTCGCCACCGTGATGACCCGCGTCGACGCGGGGCGGGGGAACCTTCTCCCCCGCAGCTGTATGCGCCGGCGAGCGTCCTCCTGGATCTGCGCCATCAAAGGTGTGTCCTCACCGACGTCCGGAAGACTCTGCACGAGCGCATCCCGGTGGAGGTCGTCGGCGTCCACTCCGGCGGCATCGAGCGTGAGCGTGTCGTCGAGATCCTGGCCCGCCGACCCAGGTGCTGGTGCGCGGTCCGCGTCAACGACCTGCTCCTGGTCATCGACCCGGGCTGCGGTCATACCGTCGTTCATCTGCTCGCTTGCTTCTGCACCGTCAGGCGCGTCGTGGAGAGTGCCGTGCACATGGTCGGGCATCGGAGGCCCGGAGATGTCCGCTGGCGGAGGCGGCGTGTCAAAACGCACGGGTGCCGGCACGGGGTCGGTGGAGTCGTCCTGCGCGGCGAACGCCTGCGCGGCACTTGCTCCGGTATCCCCGTCATTGCCGGACGCGTGCACGGTGTCGTCGGCCGCCGCGGCCGGTACGTCATTCGATGCCGCGGGTGCAGAGCCGTGAGCCGCGGTGCCGTCCATCACCGCGTTCGATGGTTCCGCAGTCCTCGACGCGCCGCTGGGTGCGACGTTCGAAGCCTGAGCCGAACTGCCCGCGCCGACGGCTCCACCCGAGAACCCCGTTGTTTCACGTGAAACCGATCGCTCTGCGTCGATCGCTGCGGCGGCCTCGAACTCCGAGCTCGTCGCACCGTCTGACCGGCTGTCCGCGGTCGGGGCCGGCCTGTCGAGCGCTGCGGCCGCGGTCTGAGCGGCGAGCTCGTGGGAACCGTCCGCGGGCGTGAGGTCCGCGTTCGCCGTCTCGGCGTATGCGTCAGCCATGACAGACGCACCCTTCGAGACCGGGGCGTCCGACTGAGGGTCGAGGGCGCGCGCAGAGGATTCGGTGTGCACGGGACCGCTCCCCGGCGCGAGCGACGGCCACACAGTCGTCGACACCGATCCCGCCACGTCTGAGGCCTCGCCTGCGGGTGCCGCCTCGCTCCCGAGGCGCTGGCTATCCGCGTCCTCGGTGGTCGAAGGGGGCGACGCCTGCGGCGTCGGCTCCGAAGCGGGCTCGGCGTAGGCCGGTCTGACCGGAGGAGCGGGTACCCAGGAGTCGATGTCGGGACTGGCTGGCACAGCGATGGGATCTTGGCGCCGCTTCTTCCTACCGAACACCGCGAACAGCCTCCCGAACGACGCGAACCACTGTGGTCTCATCGACACCGTCAATTGTGTGAGCCGCATGAATGGACGCTTGCCCGGCTCCCAGACGCTTGCCGGCCTTGCTTGCCGTCTGCACCTCGTCCGCTGCCCGTCCGCCCTTGAGCGCCACGAGAACTCCCCCGCTGGTCAGGAGCGGGAGCGCCCACCGGTAGAGCCGGTCGAGGGGGGCGACTGCGCGGGCGGTGATGGCGTCAGCCAGGAGACTCCCGTGTACGTCTTCGGCTCGTGCGCGGGTGACGGTCGCATTCGCCAGGCCGAGCTCCGCGACAACTTCACCGAGCCAGACGCATCGACGCTCCATCGGCTCGAGCAGCACGACCTCCGCTTCCGGGAGCATCGCCGCAACGACAACGCCCGGCAGGCCGGCTCCAGAGCCGAGGTCCACGATGCGGCCGGTCTGCGGCAGGAACGGCACGACGGCGGCCGAGTTCAGCAGGTGCCGCTCCCACAGGCGTCCGACCTCACGCGGCCCGACAAGGCCGCGAAGGACGCCCTCGTCCGCCAGCATGCGATGGAAGTGCTGGACGGAGCTCCAGGAAGATCCGAAGTACGCCGGCAGCCGAGAATCTCCTTCGAGCGGGTCCGGAAGCATGGTCGCCTCGTCCGTCTCGGCTCCGTTCATGCACCTCGCCCCGTTCCTGAAGGGGCCGAAGCCCCGCTCGATCGAGGCCGCCGGACCTCGTCACCACACTGGTGCGCGGCCCACCGTACCGTCTGCTCGATCGCATCCATGTGTGCCACCCCGCTGCTTGTGTACATCGACACGCGCGTCACTGTCCGGGGGCGGACGAGGTGTCCCCGATTCGCCGTCGGCCTCTCCTCACCCGCTGCGAGAGTCGGTGTTTCACGTAGAACGTGCCCTGCCGGTTGACGTCTCGGGCGTGAAGTCGACGCTCTCGCGCGTGCACCACTGGTGTACGCCCGGGATCCGCGGCATCAACTCTTGGGCTGCACTCGTCGTGACGGGGATCTCACGGGACTGCCGCAGCGGGGCGGAGCCAAGCTTCTCTCCAGCGAGCGCCCGCCCAGCAACAGCCGTGGCGGCATCTGCGGCCGACGCTCCCGTTTCACGTGAAACATGCCCGACGTGTGACGTGCGCGCTCGACCCCGACCGCGCCGCGGCTGAAACGAGAACCACGACGCGGTCAGCTACGTAGGCAGCGACTCCGGTGCACTGCCTCGACGGGACCCCGTTGCGCCTGACCCATGAGAAGGGCTGCGTAGCTGACGGAACCAAGTGCCCCGGCGACAGCGAAACCACTACCCCTCGACGCACGAGCACGGCGGCGGCGAATGGACGACCCGACGGCGATCGTGGGTCGGCGCTGAGCCGCATAGTCATCCTGCGCACAGGACGGCATGCGCCCTCCGAATGCGGCGTCGCGCCAGTGGCGCTCCCAGCTTTCATGTTCCAGCGAGTCCAGGGCACAAGGGTGTCAGCCGCTCCAGCGCCCAGTGGGCGCAAGCGGCGTGCGCCGTGGGCGGAGGGCGGTGGACGATGGACGGCCTCCACTGCCTCCGTGGATTGGGTCATGTGTCCGCTGGATCCGCACCGCGTCAGTACGGGGCGCGCGGCAACGCACGCCTGACCGGCGTGATCCGCGCGGCAGGAGCGTTTCACGTGAAACGAGCGACACCCTTGTCTCGGGTGCGGTTCGGAACGGGCACGCCACGTCACCGACTGCCGGCGAACCTGCAGGGTGTCATGCGGGTCTTGCGGAACGGTGCACAGAGCATGGGAGTCCTCTCGGGTCGAACCTCGACGCCGCAGGCGTCGGCTCAGCAGGGCGCTCCCTCGCGTCGCGCCGGCGAGCGGGCGGCGGTCATTCGACGAGATCTCTCCGAAACAGCTGAAGCAAACAGCCCGCCACGCTGCAGCCACGGGCACGGGTCGCAGCTGGTGGCGTCGCCGGTTGCTAAGCGACCGGTCGTGGCGCGCGTCCGCGCCGCGCCGCTGGCGCGCGGGGGCAGGGGCGGGGGCGCGGGGGCGCGGCGATCAAACCGGAAGGCGATGAGCCGGACGCCATGAGACCAATGCACCCACCAGCACGCCACGTTCCCTCGCGCAGAGGAGGGGCGTTGATCGAACCCCCATGAATCCACGATCGGATCACTGTCATGACCCCGACTGTCATGTGCGCCGCGAGCGCAGACGGCGATCCGTGAACTGCCAAAGGCCATCGGCCGCCGCTGTCGTCCTGTCAGGTGCCCGGCGAGCAGACCGTCTGGTGTGCCGGGCTTGCTCGAACACCCCTCTGGTGTGCCGAGCCGACTCGAACACCGAGCGACGCAAGAAGCCGGTCCCGGGGGTTCGGAGACGCGGATCGGCAGCGGACTGGTCGACCGTGCGCCGATACGGCGCGCTCGGCCCGGCGGGCCCCTCCTGCGCACGTAGCGGGGCTGTGGCGGTCCTGCCAGCTCCGTCGGACCACGTTGCGCGCTACGCGGCGTCGCGAGTCGTGCGGCCGATCCCGCTTGTCGACTCGGACGGCTACTGGTCCTCGACTCGGACGGCTACTTCACCGGCGGTGCCGTCGACCGGCGCTTCGACGCCAAACGACGCCGGAGGCAGACGACCTGGAGGGCAGGGCCGCATCCTCTACGCCATGGCGCGGGCCCCTCCGGTTGGCCGTCGACGCGGCGATCCGCGCGTCGGGCGGACGAAGACCCACCGTCATCGTCTGCTGTCGCCGCGCCTCGGGTGCCCCGCATCCAGACGTGGACGACAGGTCGAGGCGCATCCCCTCGCAGCCGAGATCGACACAAACGTGACCTTACGTCCACCCGCCGATGGCGGCGGATGCGCACGGTCGCGACAGCAGGACCGGCTGCCTACTTGTCACTGGTAGCGCAACAGCGCGCCTGGAGGCTCGTGTCTCGTTTCTCGTCGCGCGCAGCTCCAGCAACGTCCCACTCGGCTCGTACCCTCGAGCACCGGTCTCGTCGCTCGAGGCTTCCCGCTGACGGCTCGTAGTGCACGGCTACCCCCCGAGGTTCGCGGCTCGCTGTTCACGGCTCACGGGTTCGCGGTTCCCGGCTCCGAGTTCCCGGCCCCAGACTCCGGTTCATGGGTCCCGGATCGCGGCTCCCGGTTCGCGGCGCCCGGACGCGGCTCCCGGGATGCCGGGGGCGGACACCGGGACACCGCAGACGCCGGGACACCGCAGACGCCGGGACGCCGGGACCTCGGGACGTCGGGACGTCGGGACGTCCTCCCCCGCCCGTCACCGCATGACAACCTCGCGCGACGGCCCCACACATCACCACATGGTCCCCAGCATCATCGATCGACGACGCGACCCCGCGCGTAGGCGGACGAGACAGTCAGCGCACGCACGTTCCTCCTCCGCCGCACGCCTATCGGCGAACCCGCCGTTCCACGTGAAACACCGTCCCGGTTCAGGGCCGCTAGCCCCCGACTCGTCCCCCGGGTGCCCGAGCGCGCGCAACCAGTACGTCTCATCCCTCACAGCCCACACCCGGCTCACCGTCCTCATGCACCCCACGGACGACCCGAGCACCCGCCGCGCCACCACACCCCAGACACGCCGAGGGCGGCCGATCCACGATCGGCCGCCCTCGAGGCACTGCGGGTCGTCGTCGAGCTCAGGACGCCCTGATCACCACATGGCGCGCCGGCTCCACACCGTCCGAGTCGCTCACGAGCCCGGCAGCGGCGACAGCGTCGTGCACGACCTTCCGCTCGAACGGGTTCATCGGCTCGAGGGCCACGTCAGCGCCGCTCTCCTTGACCCGCGCGATCGCCTCGTCGGCGACCTTGATGAGCTCGGTCCGGCGTGCGGCGCGGTACCCCGCCACGTCGAGCATGAGCCGGCTCCGCTCCCCCGTCTTGGCCTGCACAGCGAGCCGGGTCAGCTCCTGGAGCGCGTCGAGGACCTCACCGTCCTCGCCGGCGAGACGCTGGAGCCCGCGCTCGGAGCCGCCCTCGGCGATGATCTCGACCGCCGCACGACCGTGGTCGACGTCGATGTCGATGTCCCCGTCGAGGTCGGCGATGTCGAGGAGCTCCTCGAGGTAGTCGGCGGCGATCTCACCCTCCTCCTCGAGGCGCGAGGACGGGACCTCGTCGGGGGTGGGCGGCGTGCTGGGCTGCTCGGTTGCAGGCGTCATCGGTGCTGCTCCTCGGGAGTCGGCTCGGTGCCGGGGTGAGCGTTACTTCTTGGGCTTGGGCTTGGTCGTGCTGACGCGCTTCGCGGGAGGCTCGTCGGGACCGTCGGACGGCACCGGGGCACTGGGCTCAGCGGCCGCAGCTGGTGCCGCCGCCGCCGTCGCGCCCGTCGCGCCCGTCGCGCCCGTCGCGCCAGCACCCGTCGGACGCGGCTTGGCGCGGTCCTTGCGCTTCGGCTGCGTGCGCTGCCCGGTGCGCGGCTTCTCGTCGAGGACCGTGCTGGGCGTCTCCTCGATCTCGAGCGTCTTCCCCTTGCTCGCGGCCTTGCGGGCCTTGCGCTCCTTGAGGGCGATCTCGGCCTGCGACCCGGGGGCCGGCATGCGACGGATCGTGTAGAACTGCTGACCCATCGACCACAGGTTCGTGGTGGTCCAGTAGATGAGGACACCGATCGGGAAGTTGACGCCGGACACCGCGAAGATGATCGGCATCAAGTAGAGGAGCATCTTCTGCTGCTGCGCCATGGGCCCCTGCAGGGCGGCGGGGGGCATGTTCTTCATCGTCAGCTGGCGCTGCGTGAGGAAGGTCGTCGCGGACATCGCGAGGATCAGCAGGACGGTGACGATCTTGACCTGGATGTCGTCGGACCCGAGGAACGTGCCGGACAGCGGCGCGCCGAAGATCGTGGCCGACTCGGCCTGGCCGGCGAGCTCTGCGGTGAGCGGGCCGATGGTCGCGCGGGGGTTCTCGGCATTCGGGTAGGTGCCGTCGGCGAGCGGTCCGAGCGAGTACAGGACCCGGAACAGCGCGAAGAAGATCGGCGACTGCGCGAGGATCGGCAGGCAGGACGCGAACGGGTTCGTGCCGTGCTTGCGGTACAGCTCCATCGTCTCGCGGCTCATCGCCTCACGGGACGCGGGGTCCGTCTTGCCCTTGTACTTCTTCTGGATCGCCTGCATCTCGGGTGCCAGCAGCTGCATCCCGCGGGAGGCCTTGATCTGCTTGAAGAAGAGCGGGATGAGCAGGATCCGCATGACGATGACGAGGCCGACGATCGACAGCGCCCACGCAGCACCGGACTCCGGGTCGAGCCCGAGATTGGTCAGCAGCGAGTGGAACTGGACCATGATCCAGGCCACCGCGACCATGATCGGGTAGAGCAGGCCGTCGAACCACGACATGTGGCAGAGCTCCTTGCTGGGGTCAGTGCGCGGCGTGGGCCGTGCGAGGAGAGCGAGGCCGGTGCTCCGCTGCTGGCGGAACGTCGTCGACGCCCCCGGGGTTCCAGGGGTGGCACCGCAGCACGCGTCGGACGGCGAGCCAGGTGCCCCGGACGGCGCCGTGGCGGGTGAGTGCGAGCACGGCGTACTGCGAGCACGACGGGTAGAACCGGCACGTCGGGGGCGTGAGCGGCGAGATGACGGTCTGGTACACCCGCACGAGCGCGACGAGCACGAGCACCGGCAGCCGCACGAGCAGCCGGAGGGCCTGCGCAGGACGTGAGGTCATGGGATGTCTCAAGCGCCGGCGCGCTGTCGGGCACGCTTGGCGGCGACCTTGAGCGCGATGTCGAGGTCCTCGCCGAGCGCCGCGTAGTCGCGCACCGCCGCGGGAGGCAGCGCACGCACGACGACGCCTGCGTCCGCCGGCATCGTCGCGAGCCGCTCGCGCACGAGCGCGCGCAGACGCCGCTTGACCCGGTTCCGCGTCACGGCGTTGCCGACGCCCTTGGACACGACGAGACCGACCACCGGACCAGGTCCGGGGTCGGTCTCAGTCACGAGGTGCACGACGAGCGACTCACGTCCGCCACGCGCACCGCGGCGCACCGCCCGCTCGAACTCGGCGGGACGGCGCATCCGGTGCGCGGCAGGCAGCACCGGAGAGGCGTCAGGCCGAGAGCTCCGTGCGACCCTTGCGCCGACGAGCGGCGAGGATCGCACGGCCGGCGCGCGTGCGCATGCGCAGACGGAAGCCGTGCGTCTTGGCGCGGCGCCGGTTGTTCGGCTGGAAGGTCCGCTTGCTCACGAGGGTCTCCAAGTACTTCGGGGCAATGATCACGCGCAGCGCGCACGACCAGGTCAGGGTGCCGAGCTCGACTGCTCCGGGGTCGACACGCGCGAGCGTGTCCGGCGTCATGGCGCGCCAGCAGGAGCCATCAGGAAGGGCTGCACAACGTTACGCCGCGCCGGCCTCGAGGGTCAAATGGCGGGCAGCACGAAACGCCGCTCCACGACACACAGCTCCACGACCCGGCACCGGGGCCACGCACGACGACCCCCGCTACGGCTGCGCGACCGCCGCCACACGAGGTCGCTCTCACCCGTCATGGCCGCGTCCCGCCCCGATGCCCCGACCTGCGACCGGAGGCCCGGCACTATGCCATCCCCCGGAGCCCTCGACGCGGCACGACACGCCGACGTCCGGTTTTCTCACCCGCCCGCCCTCCCGGAGGGCCGACGACGACGGTTAGTATCGTGCGTCGTCGCGACGGTCCCCCGGGCACTCCGGCGCTCCGCAGGACCGGACGTCCACCCGTCGGCAGGCGCGAGGCCCAGGGCGACCGCCGCCGCCCACGCCCCGCCACGGGGCCATTCGACGCACCGCACACAGGCTGTGGACAAAGGTGTGGATCATCGAGTGACCGTGCGAGACTCACGGCCACGACAACGGGCAGCGAGGGTAGGAC